>CAMWHX010000164.1 GCA_947174155.1 uncultured Porphyromonadaceae bacterium | reverse complement strand
CGCGAGCACTACATCGGTACCGGTCTCTATGTCCCCATCAACGGCAAGGGGGTAGTCGATGAAATCACCGATGAAATCGCCGACCGCATCGAGGAGCGTACCGGCATCAAGCGCCGTCCCCGTCGCTGACCGCTTCAAGGAGCGTACCGATAGCCCGGAGCCCTCTGTCTCCGAGCGCTGAAAAAGTGCTTATCTCCAAGTTACACTCCGCGTATAAAATTGAGTCCGCACTGATGTGCGGACTCAATTTTATACGCGGTTTTGAGTTGTATATATATATGACTATTACAACACGACATACTATTCCGGCGATTTTCGCACTCCTGCTGCTGGCCTTGCTCGCCGCCTGCCGATCTGCCAAACTCAGCGATGCGGATGCCGCCATGGCTCGCGGTGAGTATTTCGATGCGCAGAAGATCTACCGTAAGGTCTACAACAAGATGACCTCTCCGGCCGAGCGTCCCAAACGCGGCGAGGTGGCCTTCAAACTAGGCACTTGCTACCGTCGACTCAATATGGCGACCCGCGCTGCCGCCGCGTATCAGAACGCTGTGCGTTACAACTATCCCGATTCGATGGTCTACTACTATCTCGGCCGCTCTCTTCAAGCCGACGGGAAGTATCAACCGGCTATCGATGCCTACCGCACATTTCTCGAATGGCAACCTGACAATCAGCTCGCCAAGGAGGGTATGAAGGGATGCCGCATGGCCTTGGCTGCTAAAAACAAACCCCGCACACGCTATGTGGTAAAGAATGCCAAACTCTTTAACTCCCGTCGCTCCGACTTCGCTCCAATGTTCCTGGGCAAGGAGTATGATCAGCTTTATTTCACCACTACCACCGAGAAGGCTACGGGTGACAACAAATCAGAAATCACAGGTATGAAAAAGGGTGATATCTGGGTTGCGAAGAAAAATGAACGCGGTGAGTGGGAACGCCCTGAACCCGTAGAGGGGGAACTGAATACAGATATGGATGAGGGTATCGTGGCCTTCTCTCCCGATGGCCAGACGATGTATTATACCAAGGCCCGGCGCTCGGAGACGGCCAACACATCCGTAGAAATCTACACCTCACGACGCTCGGAGGCGTCGTGGAGCGGTGGGCAGAAGTTTGACGTCATCAACGATACTGTAGCTGCTTTCGGTCACCCCTCCATCTCTCCCGACGGGCGCTATCTATACTTCACATCGGATATGCCGGGTGGATACGGCGGTCGTGATATTTGGCGCATAAATCTGCAAGAGCGCGCAGGCTCACTGGAAAATCTCGGCCCGCAGATCAACACCTCGGGCGATGAGATGTTTCCTTATGTCCGTACCGACTCCCTCCTCTATTTTGCTTCCGACGGGCATCCCGGCTTCGGAGGCCTCGACCTCTTTAAGGCTACCCTCAACTCTACCGGAGACCGCTGGAGCATCGACAACTTAGGCCTCCCTATCAACAGCTCCGGTGACGACTTCGGCATCACCTTCGGCGAGGGGGAATCGGGGTTCTTTTCCTCCAATCGTGGCGATGGACGCGGCTATGACCACATATACAGTTTCGAACTCCCCGAGCTCAAGATCACCATCTCGGGATGGGTGGTCGACAAGGATGATGAGCCCGTGCCCGGAGCGGTGATACGAATTGTCGGCAACGATGGCTCCAACCAGAAGGAGGTGGCCCGCGACGATGGCTCTTTCCGCTTTAATCTGGAGCGGGGTGTCAGCTACGTCATGATGGCGGGTGCCAAGGGTTATCTCAATCAGAAGATGGAATTTACAAGCGATGATGAGGAGGCGGATGCTGACTACGGTATAGACTTCGTGCTTGCCTCCATCTCGAAACCTCAGGTCGTCGAAAATATCTTCTACGACTTTGACCGCGCAACTCTGCGACCTGAGTCTACCGCAGCCCTCGACGAACTGGCCGCCATGCTCCGTGATAATCCTCACGTGACCCTGGAGATGAGTTCTCATACTGACCGCATGGGGCCTGAGGATTACAATATGAGTCTCTCTGAGCGACGCGCCAAGAGTGTGGTGGATTATCTCATCGGAGCCGGTATCGGTGCTGACCGTCTCACCTGGGCCGGTTATGGTGAGAGTCGTCCCAAGACAGTCACAAAGCGTATCAATAAGGAATTTCCGCAATTTGAGGAGGGAACGGTGCTGACCGAGGAGTTTATAGATACCCTCTCCCCTGAGGATCAGGAGGCCGCCGATCAGATCAACCGTCGCACTGAATTCCAGGTTACAGCAATCGATTACGACCCTCTGCTCCAATAATCCCTCCTCCGGTAACCAAGCTGCGCCTGCCGCTATCAAGTAGGAGGGCGTGCCCCCTACGGCCGATTATATATCTTTTTACACTCTGATGATGAAATTTCGGACAGAATACGCGACGCGACGGTTTCAGGGATTTCTGGATCCGTCACGTCGCGTCGTCATGCTTGGTTCCTGCTTCACCGACAATATCGGAGCGCGCATCCGCGATGCACAGTGGCCCGTCACCGTCAACCCCTGCGGCACACTCTTCAACCCCCTTTCGATAGCGCGCATACTGACCCTCGCCTGCATGGATCCCGAGACCCGTCGCAGTCAGGTAGATACCAGACTCTTCGAGCATGACGGGTTATGGCGCTCATGGGACTTCTCTACCCTTTTCGCCTCCCCGACGAGGGAGGAGTGCCTGAGAAAATGTATGGACGCGCTATCAGCGTTGCGAACCGGGTTGGAAGAGGCAAGTGCCCTGATCCTAACCTTAGGGACAGCCTGGATATATCACCTCTCTGACGATGACACTCCGGTAAGCAACTGCCACAAGATGCCGGAACGGATCTTCACTCGCAGACTTGAGACCGCCGAAACCCTTTCAGCCTCCCTCCTTAGAGCAATCGGTCGACTAAAGGGTATAGCTCCCCGGGATCTCAAGATCATCCTGACCCTAAGCCCGGTGCGTCATCTCCGGGACGGACTGGCCGGAAATTCCCTCTCCAAAGCCACCCTGCGCATAGCCATCGAAACACTCTGCTCCACCCCCGCTCAGGTTCCATCTTCTTCCCCCGACTCTACCACGGGGGAATTTCGGATTGATTATTTTCCGGCATATGAGATTCGGATGTATGATCTCCGTGACTATCGTTTCTAAGCTGACGACCTGCTGCATCACTCTCCCGCTGCG
>CAMWHX010000163.1 GCA_947174155.1 uncultured Porphyromonadaceae bacterium | reverse complement strand
TTGCAATACTGCTCGAGGAGCTCATAGTCACCCTTCTTATAGTTGTCGTCATGATCAAACTCCAATTTCAGGGTGTAGCGGATATTTTCCACATCTGCGCCGGGAGTCATACCGGTATAGACCTCTACCTTGTCCTCGTCGCAATTCTTATTGCAGGCATTTCCATCATTGCAGGCCTTGCTGTTGCCGCAACCTACCATCATCACCATAGCCGACATGGCGGCTGCGGCTGCTAATACTGTCTTTCTCATCTTTTCTGTATTCTTTGTTTGGGTTATCAAATTCAGTGGTTTCAGTTATAACGTCCACGGTGTCATCAGGGTTCGATAATGCTTAAAACAGCCTTAGAGACAGAACCGAGGTCGAAGTTGGGGCGTTAGAGATACATAATGATCAAACCCATGCAGATAATATGAAAAAACTTTCCAACAAGATACGCCATATGTTTATTGTGGTGTCAAATATCCGACCGATATTCTGGATATGCCTCTACGTGGCGTTGACACCGGTGTTCGCCTGTATCTATATGGTTCTCCCCGACGGCCAGTTTCGTATCCCCGACGGCGGGACCACAGATTTCGGATCATGGCTTTACTACAGCATCGTCACCATTACGACACTCGGTTTCGGCGACTATACACCGGCCCACGGTTGGGCGCAGGCCGTGACCGCTGTCGAGGTGATGTGCGGGTTGATTTTCCTCGGTTTCTTCCTCAATGCCGTAGGCTCCATGAAATCGGAAATCGACGTCGAGACAGAGATTGAGAAGCAGCGTATGCTTCACGAAAAGCAGGAGAGTGACAAATTACGTCGTAATATCCCCATGATCCTTCATACTCTCAACACCTTTCTTGCATACTGCTATGCAGTGACGACCCCCGAGGGGAAGAGGGGAGATGAGACACGGTATAATCCGGACTTCTCATTCAGCGATATGAGAGATCTGTTTTTACCCTCCGGACTTCCGATTGACCGCACACACCTTCCGGCTGTCTCTCGCCTGATCAACAGTGCCTCCCACACCAGTCTTGCCCTCGACTCGTTGCAAAACCGCGTAGATCTGGCTCTCTGGCCCGAAGTGCTTGAAGACTGTTTCGGCTTCGTAGCCGACTGGCAGATGTTTTCCGCCACCGACGCTCTGACAGTGCATCCCGCCACCATAATTCCATCGGGCGATTCTGACACCCTGACCCCCGACGAGAAGAAGGTTTCATCCGAGATAGCTTCGTGGAAGGGTGAACCTGAAGTCAAGGACAATCCCGAACTCGCCGCCGTCGCCGAACTCTACTACTTCATAAAGAAGGGAGCGGCATACGCAACCCGCATTGAGACTGCCCTTACTAAGATCGCTTCCCAATCATAATCGCTCATTACACCCTTATCAAAATATGCGCTCCGTACTGCGGAGCGTTTTTTCTATGTTACGGTTGAAACTATCTGTCGACTCGTGCAACTAATAAAGTATAATGTCACACACAACCAACACAAAAGACGAACAGGGCTACCTTGAAGCCGTAAGACTTCACAGCGGTATCATAGCGCGGGTATGTTATTGCTATGCTTCTGACGCCGGAGAGTTTGAGGATATCCGTCAGGATATTCTGGCAGCTCTCTGGCAATCCTGGAAAAGCTTCAAGGGGGAGTGCGCTTTGTCGACCTGGGTCTATCGCGTGGCCCTCAACACATGTGTCGGAGCGTTCCGGCGCCATAAGAGACGCGGGCGTCACGTGCCGTTAGACACCATCGTCGAGCCGGAGGCTGACGACGCTGATCCCATGGCAGATTACAATGAGCTTCACGCCCTCATCTCCCGCCTCTCGCTTCGCGACAAGGCTCTGATACTCCTCTGGCTTGACGAGATGACTTACGATCAAATAGCCGAAGTCACCGGATTGCCACGCAATACCGTCGCCACACGGCTTCGCCGCGCCAAGGAGAAACTGAGAGGGATCGCTAATGAGGGAATTTGAGGGAATTTGAGGGAAATGGAGTAATTGGAAAAATTGGAGTTATTGGAGTTATTGGAGTTATTGGAGGGATTTCAATTATGAATTATGAATTATGAATTATGAATTGACTTATGGATGATATCAAATTAAAATGGGTGGAGCTCAACACCCGGCTTGAGAGACTTGAGAGAGAAACCGCCTCGGTATCGAGGAGAGTGGTTAGAGAGAATGTGCGTTCTGCGCAGGATGATCTTGCCCGTATGTATGGCACATTCGCCATATTCTCTGCGATATTCACTGTCGTGGGGCCGATAGTGATGTATAAAATGGCTGATGAGTTTGTCAACCCATGGTTTCCGTCATGGTTGATAGCCGCACTCTTCTTCCCCTATTTTCTGGGTGCCTCCCTTATGGACACATGGCTCTACTTCCGGACGAAGGAGATCGACGTGGCCCGTTGGCCGATGGATGCGGTGTCGAGAAGTGCGGTAAGGATCCGGAAGCGACACCACCTCTTCATGATGATACTGATCCCCTATATGCTTATCCTGTTGTCAATGATGATCTTCGGGAGTCTGAATATGTATCTTGTCTATGGCATGATAACGGGAGCAATAATCGGAGGACTGATAGGGTTGAGGGCATATCACCGCATGATGGCCGACCTGAGGAGCATGATAGACCCCGATGAACTCTGAGAGTCTGTCCTACAGGAAATGACAACGTCGGGAGCGTTATGCGGTCCCGGCAGTTTTTATGCGCGACCAGCGGCGTCCGAAGAGGCGCACAAGAAATATCACTCCCCTGAAGGAGAGTTCGGCAGCCATTGCTATCCAGACACCCTTCAGTCCCATGCTCCCGGCGAGCCACCATGCCAGCGGCACGCGCACGATCCATATACTGCCAAAGTTCATGATGGCGGGCACTACCGTCTGGCCGACTCCGACGAAGACTCCGTAGGCCACGATTGAAGCCGCAAACATCGGTTCAGCCCACGCTTCGATACGAAGTACCTGCACTCCGAGGTCCTGAATCTCCCATACCGGACTCATAAGCTCCATCACCCACGGCGCCCCGACATACATCAGCACCCCCATAACTCCCATGACGGCCATACCGAGTCCGACGGTGATATAACCGAACCGCCGCACGAGATCACCTCTCCGGGCTCCGTAACTCTGTCCGACCAATGTCGTGGCGGCATCCCCGATTCCATAGCCAGGCATGTAACACAGACTTTCGGC
>CAMWHX010000162.1 GCA_947174155.1 uncultured Porphyromonadaceae bacterium | reverse complement strand
CCGCACCTGGGGATGACATGTACTCCGGCGCTTATGGGGAGTTGCGTGATCCTTTGTCGCACGGTCTCTTCTGCACAGGCTGCCACCGGGTCTGTCCCCCAATATTTCTCAGACTCCGTGCTGGCCCAGGTCCCGGCCCATGTCAGCAGCACCGTAGCGGCGAGTGTGACCCAGAAGGTCACCCACACCGATCCCCACAGATAAAGTGGAAGCCACAGCACTATGGCCAGCAGGGCACCCCACGTGCCGGGAGCCACGGGGAGAAAACCCACGCCGAGCGAAGTGGCTATAAGACGAGGAAGTAGGGGAAAGGGTTTACCGGCGATGTTGACCGGACGACGAGACTTCATAAGTATGTCGGAATTGGAGAGTTGGTATTTGAGGTTTAGGCTCCCGCGCAGATTACGAGGCGGAGGGGCGGAAGGTCAGCCAGTTGATAAACCGTATGACGTAAGGGTCGAAGCGGTTGTTGCGATAGACGAAGTAGCGCTGCAAGAGGAAGTTCCACCCCAGAGAGACGATAAGCGAGACCCCGAGGCGCGCGGCGGCGAAGTATCCGTCGGGTTTGAACCCGACCTCCTCCAGCCAGTGCCAGCGTTGCAGCAGATGGTAGGCTATCTCCGTGCCGGAGGAGTTGAGCAGCAGACTCCCGAGCCAGACCAGGGCGAACTTGACCACTACCGACTGCCAGGGGCAGTCGGTGGCGTGGAAGGTGAAGCGATATGTTATGACGCAGTTGACAATACCTCCCACCAGCGCTCCGATAGCCGTGGAGAGCCACGGAGAGAGTGAGGCCCAGGCGAAGAGTGCGAAGCTGACTCCCATGTCGGTCCAGGAGGAGGCCTGCGAGGAGAGGGTGGAGCGCAGTAGGGTATATATGAAGGAGTCACTATACAGCATACGCCCGGCGACGGGATTATGGGCTATCCGGTCGCCTGCCTTATGCAGATTGTGGGTTATGTCGGTGCGTTTCACTTGAAAGTCAGTTAGTCGTCGGAGGTCTCAGACCACCGGGTGGATGCAAAGTTAATAAAATTTTGCCAACCACAGACCCTATAAGATATTAAAAAGCACCCCGGAGGCCCCCAAACCGCTATTTTGGAGATCTCCGCGGTGTCTTTATCGCAATGTATCAGTGGGCGTCAAGCCAGTTGCTGCCGACTCCGCAGGAGGCAGTCAGGCGCACCCGCCCCTTGTAGGCTTGCTCCATCAGGGAGACTACCAGCTCCTGCATCTGCGGGAGTTCGTCGGCCACGACATCGAAGTTCAACTCATCATGCACCTGCATGATCATACGCGATTTCAGGTCACGCCGCTTCATCTCGGCGTCTATATCGACCATCGCACGCTTGATGATGTCGGCTGCCGCTCCCTGGATAGGAGCGTTGACGGCATTGCGCTCCGCGTAACCGCGTACGACGGGATTGCGGCTGTTGATGTCCGGCAGACGGCGTTTGCGCCCTATGGCTGTCGAGACGTAACCGGTCTCGCGCGCCTGCTCGACCGCGCGGCTCATATATTGTCGTATGTCGGGGAAGCGTAGGAAATAGTTGTCGATAAGCTCCTTGGCCTCACCGCGCGGGATTCCCAGGCGACTCGCCAGGCCGAACGCCGAGATGCCATAGAGTATGCCGAAATTGGCGGTTTTGGCATGTCGGCGCTCATCGGGGGTGACATCCTCCGGATTGTCGTGATGATAAATCTTGGCCGCCGTGATGGCGTGGATATCCTTGTCATGGGCGAAGGCGTCGAGCATTGTCTCCTCTGAAGCCAGGTCGGCTACGAGACGTAGCTCTATCTGCGAGTAGTCGGCCGAGAGGAAGAGGTGTCCCTCATCGGCGATGAAGGCACGTCGTATCTCACGCCCTACATCATCGCGCACGGGGATATTCTGCAAATTGGGATTGCTGGAGGATATGCGCCCGGTCGCGGTGACTGTCTGGTTGTAGTTGGTGTGCACCTTCCCGGTCCGGGGATTGATGGAGGAGGGGAGGGCGGTCAGATAGGTGTTAAGGAGTTTCTTGATCTGGCGGTATTCCAGTATGCGCCCGACGATGGGGTGCTTGTGGGCCACGGTCTCCAGCACAGCCTCACTCGTGGAGTACTGTCCGGTCTTGGTCTTTTTAGCCTTCGGATCCAGGGCGAGGCGGTCGAAGAGTATCTCACCCACTCGGGCCGGGGAGCCGATGTTGAACTCCACCCCCGCCATCTCATATATCTCACGCTCCATCTCGGCGAGGCGACCCTCCATGACGGCGGCTGCGGCATTGAGCGCCTCCACGTCAATACGTACACCGGTCAGCTCCATGCCGGCCAGGACGGGCACCAGCGGCAGCTCCAAGTCATAAAGCAGGGAGTGCATATCCTCCTTCTCCACCTCCTCAGTCAGGGGAGCGCGGAGCGCGAGGTGGACATCGGCCATCGTGCAGGCCCACTGAGCCATCACCGCTGTCTCGATATCGGCTACTGACCCGGCGCGGCGACCGCGTGTCGGAGGTACGGGGCGCGGCGGCAAGGTCAATGACAGGTAGGTGGCGGCCAGGAGCTCAGTGTCATGACGCATGTCGGGTTGGAGGATATAGTGGGCCAGCTCGTCATCAAACCATGACACGAGAGGTGTGGCGTCATCATTGCGGTGGCGGGCCGCAATGACGTAGTTGCGTTTTGACTCCACCATCACTTTCAGAACGTCGGGGCGGGCCATGAGATCCAGCACAGCCATGCGTCCCTCCTCGAATGTCGAGGGTATATACCAGGCGTGTCCCCGGCCATCGGCCACGGCTGAGCCTATCCATTTCGCTTCCACATCATTCTCTCCTTCCGACACGATATAGAGGCCGACACTCTCCACACCCATCAAGGCGCTCTGCATGGCGGAGAGGTCAGCAGATGAGGCTATAATGTCGGTTTTAAGTTTCCCCGCGTCGAAGTGAGCGGGAGAGGCCTGGGGGGAGACCTCCTCATCTTCCTCGGAGTCGAAGAGGCTCAGCTGCCGGGGTGTGGCCGGTGAAGCGGGTTGAGGGGCAGTCGGCTTCTTCCCCTCTTCGGCATTCAGTCGGCGCTCCACGCGCTCGGCCAGGGATTTGAATTCGAAATTCGGAAGAAGGGAAAAAGTTTGTAGCGGTGCGCCCTTCGACGCACCAGGTACAGCGGTTTATCCTCGGTAGGGACGGGAGTGCCTCTGGAGAGTATACACAT
>CAMWHX010000161.1 GCA_947174155.1 uncultured Porphyromonadaceae bacterium | reverse complement strand
TTCAACCACCAGACGGCATACGCTATTCCTCTACGGCTCGTGGGCGCGGCTATGTTTATAAGAGACATGAAGACGGAGGGATAACCTGTGTGGTGACCCTCTCCCTGGAGAGAGTAGAAAATCTCGTTGATCTTACGCATGGTGGTTCAGTCGCGTTCGTATATTGCAGTGTTGCCCTCGCTCTCCTGCACTTCGCAGCGGAAGCAGTGGGGCACGGTGTCAGTGATCCAGCGGGCAATGTTCTCTGCCGTCGGATTGAAGGGAAGGATATCGTTGAGCACTGCATGGTCAAGTCGGTCCATCACGGAGTGCTTGATGTGAGTAAAGTCGACTACCATCCCGTCAGAGTTCAGCTCCCGGGCGCGACACTCCACGGTGATAATCCAGTTGTGGCCGTGCAGAGCGGTGCACTTGCTTTCGTAGGAT
This sequence comes from uncultured Porphyromonadaceae bacterium, assembly GCA_947174155.1. Next base: position 2,814 of record CAMWHX010000161.1, on the reverse strand, counting down.
AAGCACAGGCGGTGTGCAGCCGATATTTCAAAACGTTTCTTTATATAGTACATAGGCAGCTTTCAATGATTAAAACGACACGGGGAGAGTTCAGCCTCTCGGGTGATCAGTCATCGGGGAGCTCGATACCGGCAGCTTCGAGGGCCTCGCGACGCTCTACACACGTGCCGCACACTCCGCAATGATGCTCTCCACCCTTATAGCAGGAGTAGGTATGCGCATAGTCCACTCCGAGGTCACGCCCGAGACAGGCGATATCGTTTTTGGTAATATCGGTGAAGGGGGCTATTATGTCGACCCCGTCGTACGTGCCGCGTTGCATGGCCTGACTCATCGCCTCGATGAAGGGGGCGCGACAATCGGGGTAGATGGCATGATCTCCTCCGTGGTTTGCTATCATGACGTGTTTCAGGCCGCGTGACTCGGCGAGACCACAGGCTACGGAGAGCATGATACCGTTGCGAAACGGCACTACGGTCGACTTCATGTTGTCGTCAGCGTAATGCCCCTCCGGTATCGCATCGGCACCGGAGAGGAGTGAACTTTCGAAATATTCCCCCATGAATTTCAAAGGGATTACCAGATGCTCCACACCAAGGAGAGCACACTGCCAACGGGCACACTCTATCTCGCGGGCATTATGGTTGGAGCCGTAATCGAAGGTCACGGCCAAAGCAATTCGATCCTTCTCACTGTGAAGCAGTGTCACGGAGTCCATCCCCCCCGAAAGTACGATTATACTGTCTTTATCCATTAATTGAGCAGCTTTCAAAATTTAAACGATAAATGTAGCTTCCACACATCTCCGATCCCTAAAACGCGCTCCTACATGCCGCTGAGGCGCCGATGTTCGGAGCCTCAGCGGCGAAGGCTCTTGCCGAGCATCTCCACGCGACGGGCGGAGACCATCTCACGGTGCTCTTCATCACCCCAGTTGCTGAAAGGCCAGATGCTGATGCCGCCGCGCGGCATGAATATACCGGTCACTTCAATATAGCGGGGATCCATAAGATCACGCAGGTCCTTCATGATGATGTTGACGCAGTCTTCATGAAAATCTCCATGATTGCGGAAGGAGAAGAGATACAGCTTCAGGCTCTTACTCTCCACCATGCGGCGACGGGGGATATAACTGATGACGATATGACCGAAATCAGGCTGGCCCGTTTTGGGACAAAGCGTGGTGAACTCCGGACAATCAAGCGTTACGACATACTCTGTGTCGGCATGTTTGTTTTCGAAAGTTTCCAGCAACGACGGGTCGTAATCGGTAGGATACTTCACTCCCTGGTTGCCCAGGAGGGTGACACCTTCAAGTTCTTCTTCTGTACGCATAGGGATAGCTCTATTTGGGTCTCTCTTAACTCTTAGCGTTCGGCTTCTTTGGTCGTGACGATGCGAAGAGACGCTATAAGTCTTACAAAGTTAAGTATTTTCGGGGAGAAAAGCAAATTTCTCCGACGCAGTCTCTGCATTTTTCCATCCAACTGTTAAAATCGCGATTATGTAGAACAAAGAGGAGTGGCACTTTGTTATCAATCGTGAAAGAAGATAGATTTTTGTTTATTAAGTTTATGACAAAAACCGGACGCTCGTTGCAGCGTCAAAAAAACGGCTGCCCGTGAGAGTAGCCGTTTTACTTTTGTCTGCCTCCGGGCATAGCTGGGTGTCTGAAAGATACCTGAGACACCTCAGAGGGGAGTCAGTTCGCCGGTGAGGGAGTCCATGATATAGCCGCGCACAATGATGTCGGCGGGCATAAGTGGGTGTCGGGCCACAAGGTCTACGGTCTCGCGTACGGCATCCGGGGTGTCCTCAAATCCATGCAGCCACTTTTTGAGGTCGATGCCACAATGCATCATCAGGTCGATGTGTTCCTGAGGCACTCCCCTCTCCCGCATGAGATGAAGCATCTCCTCGGCGTCCATCCCCTGCACTCCGCATCCGGTGTGGCCGATAATCATGATTTCGTTTACACCGAGCTCATAGACAGCCACCAGGAGACTGCGTACCGTAGAGTCGAATGGATTGGTTATGGTGCCTCCGGCGTTCTTGATCATCTTCACGTCGCCATTGCGCAGTCCGAGCGCAGCGGGGAGAAGTGTCACCAGACGCGTGTCCATACACGTCACTATGGCTATCTTCTTGTCCGGATATTTACTTGTGGCATACTTCTCATAACCGCGTTCAGCCACGAACCGTCGGTTAAATTCAAGCATCTCATCTATCATAGGACTTATTTATTTGTTTCGGGAGCGAATTTATCGGGAAATTCCCAGTGCTGACGCGGGCGGCTGCAAGCATAGATGACCAGACCGACACCCAGCAGGATGAAGGGGATGGAGAGCATCTGGCCCAGGTTCATCCCGTAGCGCTCTATCATGCCATATTCGGAGGCTACCTGCACGTTCTTTACATACTCGATCAGGAAGCGGGTACCGAAGGTGACAATGAAGAAGACACCGGTCAGGAGCCAGGGGCGTTCTTCGGCATTGCGTTTCCAGTACATCCACATCAGCAATGCGAAGAGAAGGAAGTAGCATCCGGCTTCGTATAGCTGAGTCGGGTGGGCGGGAAGCACCTGGCCGTCACGCACAAAAATAAATCCCCATGGCAGGTCGGTCGGGGCGCCGTAGATCTCGGAATTCATCAGATTGCCCAGGCGGATCAGACCGGCGACGAGCGCCACAGCCACCACTATCTTGTCAAAGACCCACGACCAGGGTTTATGGCTGACGAGTTGAGAAAAGAGTATGAGGGAGATGATGTTGCCGATCGTCCCTCCGTGGCTCGCAAGTCCACCCTCCCAGATTT
>CAMWHX010000160.1 GCA_947174155.1 uncultured Porphyromonadaceae bacterium | reverse complement strand
GATTGGAGACTGTAGCACCCGGCGTGTGCGAGAGTACGTAGTCGGCTACGGCCACGAGAGTGTATTCCTCGACAAACATCTCACCGTTCTCCATCACGATCGCCAGACGGTCTACGTCGGGGTCTACCACGAAACCGACATCTGCCCTCCCCTCCTTCATGAGGTCAGCGATCTGGGTGAGATTTTCCGGTATAGGCTCCGGAGTGTGGGCGAACTGTCCCGTAGCCTCACAGTTAAGCTCGATCACTTCCTTTACGCCGAGGGCTTTGAGGAGGCGCGGGATCACGATGCCGCCGACGGAGTTCACTGCGTCTACGGCCACTGTCAGGTTGGCCTTGGCGATAGCCTCGCAGTCAACCAGGGGGAGTGCCTTGACCATTTCGATATGACGCTCTCCCCAGGTATTGTTATGATACAGATTTCCCAGATCGAAGACCTCTGCAAAGGTAAAATCCTCCTTCTCCGCTATCTCGATTACCTGCTTTCCGGCCTTGTCGGTCAGAAACTCTCCGTTGGCATCGAGGAGTTTGAGCGCATTCCACTGCACGGGGTTATGACTGGCAGTGATAATAATACCACCTATGGCCTTCTCCCCGACGACGGCAAGTTCGGTAGTCGGAGTGGTCGCAAGTCCGATATTGACCACATCCATACCCATAGCCATCAAGGCTCCTGTCACGAGATGATCAACCATAGCGCCCGAGATGCGGGCGTCGCGACCTACCACGATACGCCCCGGCTTCCCGCCGTTGGCACGACGCATATACTCGGCATAAGCTGCCGTAAACTTCACGATATCGACTCCCCCGAGTCCCTCTCCGCTGCGGCCTCCGATGGTGCCGCGTATGCCGGATATAGATTTAATCAGTGCCATAGGATTATGTATGAACTGTATTAGTTTTATAGCTGTTGAAAATTGTCTCTGCGTCCTGCCGTGTCTTAATACTCCGCCTTGAAGTAGCGCACGTTCATCAGATAAGGCACACACAGTGTCTGGTCCTCCCGGAAACCTACATAGGAGCGTACCACGAGGTTCACTTCGCAGTCATAGCCGAAGTAGTTGAGCGGCACCTGTATGCCGGAGCCGTAGGCGGCGCTGGAGGGGAGCATCACGTTGCCATAGACAAATGACTTGCTGCCGACACTCAGGTTGGTGCCGTTGCCATCCTTGGGGACATCCATAGAACCGATCTGCTCCATGGTCTCGATATTCTGGCGCGAATAGAGGAAGTAGACCTTTGCCCCCTTCGCAGCTCTCTCCTTACTGCCCGTGTTGATGACCTGCATGTAGAGATAGCCATCGTCATCCATGCGGTAGAAGGGTGCCTCCGGACCGACTTCAAAGATGGAATCTGCGGGAATATCGGCTATCACCCGCTGGCGGGCGAGAAACCAGTTGACCGAACGATTTTCATCGCGTAGCAGGTCTGCGAAACTCTCCTTATCGTTGCATGACGTCATGGACGCCGCCGCGGCCATACCGACGGTGAGCGCCACGAGCAGGGATCGGCCGTGCATGCCACGGGATACTTTATTTATTTTCATTTCAATGTCTTATCGTCGTTTTATACTGGGGACGCTACTTAAACATCTCGATGCGTTCAGGATGCCCCTGGATATATTTGTCATAAGCCGGCATCGAATCTATCACAAGGCGACGGGCCTCCTCCAAGGTGCCGTGAAACTCCGCCCCGGCGGCCATCTCATGACCACCTCCGCCGAAGAGGTCACTGCAGATCCGCGACACCGGGAAGTGGTCCACACTGCGCGCCGAGACTTTAATGCAGTCATCATCCTCGCGCAGGAAGATCGAATACACCACTCCGCGAATCTCCAGAGGGGTATTTACCAGACCCTCCGAGTCACCCCTTTCGTAGTGGAAGCGTCGCAGCTCCTCGCGGCTCAGTGTCACGATCGAAGCGTGGTGGCGGGGAAATATCTCCATCTTTTCAGACAGCGCAAACGCGTGCAGCTTCACACTGCCATACGTGCGCGTCATCATGGCCTCCTTGACGATACGCGTCTTGTCGACACCCTTTTCAAGCAGGAGCATCAGTATCTCGTATATATCGGGATGCTTGATGTTGACCGAGAAGTTACGGGTATCGGTGATAATGCCGGTGAGTATGCACTCGGCGCTACTGCGGTCCATCTCCTCATAGAGTCCGAGGGCGGCTATGATGCGGAAGACCAGCTCGCAGGTGCTCGACATATCGGGATACGAGAGCGTCAGCGTGCAGAAATCCGATGGATCCTGATGATGGTCGATCATCACCTTCTTGCAGGTCGCTCCCTCCGTGAGGGCTCCCATATGATCCTGACGCGAGGGGGCGTTGAAATCACAGCATATGAGCAGGTCCGCCTCCTCCATCAGCTTCTGGCAGTAGGGATCATGGCGGGTATATATGGCCACCTCCTTGAACCCGGGGAGGAAAGCAAGCGTGCGGGGAGGCTGATCGGGGGTGATGACCCGGGGATTCTTGCCGAGACGTTTCAGCAACCAGTAGAGCCCGAGGGTGCTGCCCATGGCGTCTCCATCGGGACGCACATGGCAGGTCAGCACGACGTTACGCGCACCATCCAGTATCTCGCCGAAGCGTTCGATATCCCGTGTGTTGAGTAGCTTCTTCATTAATCGTATCTTTTCAACCCACAAATTTAGCAATTATTCCCCGATTTCTCACTAACTTTGCAGTCGAATTTAGCCATATTCCCCCTTCCGGGGGTTATTTTGGGCTCTAAGATACTGATTTATGCATACACAGTCCGATAAACTGGCCGCTTTCGGCCGAATGCTCGACGTGCTTGACACCCTACGCGTCAAGTGTCCATGGGATGCCAAGCAGACCAACGAGTCCCTGCGTCCCAACACCATCGAGGAGGTCTACGAACTCGCCGACGCTCTGGCCGGTGACGACACCCCAAATATCAAGAAAGAACTTGGCGACGTGCTTCTCCACGTGGCTTTCTACTCCAAGATAGCCGACGAGAAGGGGCAGTTTGACATCGCCGACGTCTGTGACGCCCTGACCGATAAGCTCATTTACCGCCATCCTCACGTGTTCGGCTCCGTGGAGGCTGACTCGGAGGAGAAGGTCCTCAAAAACTGGGAAGAGCTCAAACTCAAAGAGAAGGGTGGCAACAAGACGGTCCTCGGAGGTGTCCCCAAAGCTCTTCCGGCCCTTATCAAAGCCAATCGTATCCAGGAGAAAGCTCGCAACGTCGGGTTCGACTGGGACAGCCGCGAGCAGGTATGGGACAAGGTCAAGGAGGAG
>CAMWHX010000159.1 GCA_947174155.1 uncultured Porphyromonadaceae bacterium | reverse complement strand
GCATGGGATTCTTCTCCAATCCCGCACGCCTGAATCTCGAACCGGGCGACATCGGGGCCGTCGAAGCCTCTCCCGTCCACGATATAGGATCCGTGGTCATGGTCGGCCCGCTGGTGCGTATGCAGATGCGCAAGGCCCGCGTAAACGATACCTCCGAGCTCAAAAGAGTCTTCCGTAAGGCCCGCCCCTCCGACATCGAGCGCTTCGAGGAGGCTCGCGCCCGCGAGCACTCCACCATGATTCGCTCGCGCGTCATAGCCGAGGAACTCGGCCTTAATATGAAGATCGGTGACGTCGAGTATCAAGGTGACGGCGGCAAAGCGATATTCTATTATATAGCCGACGAGCGAGTCGACTTCCGCAAACTTATCCGCATCCTGGCCGACGAATTCAAGGTTCGCATCGAGATGAAGCAGATCGGCGCCCGCCAGGAGGCCGGACGTATCGGCGGTATAGGCCCCTGCGGCCGTCCGCTGTGTTGCAGTTCCTGGATGAACCATTTCGTCTCCGTCGGCACCGGGGCAGCCCGTGTGCAGGACCTCTCGATGAATCCCCAGAAACTTGCCGGTCAGTGTGCCAAGCTCAAATGTTGCCTCAACTTCGAGCTCGACGCCTATGCCGAATCGGCTAAGAAACTCCCCCCGCGCGATGTGACACTTCTGACCAAGGATGCAGAGTATTATCTCTTCAAGTCCGATATCCTGTCGCGTATGGTGACTTATTCCACCGACCGCCGCTCCCCGACCAACGCCGTCACTATCCCGGCCTCACGCGCCTTCGAGATCATTGCCCTCAACAAGCAGGGGATTAAACCCGATGAGATTGACCCCGAAGCCCGTCAACGCGAGGAGAAAGCCCCCAAGGAGTATATCGACCTCACCGACCAGGACTCCCTGACCCGCTTCGACAAGGCCAAGCGCAAGAAGAAGAAAAAGGGACGCTCCGACACCAAACAGCAGAAAGCAGCCGGTGAGCCACGCCCCAAGACCGAGGAGAAGCAGTCCTCCCCCAAGGGTGAAAACCGCCAGAAACAGCAACCCAAGAGTGAGACTCAGCCGAAGGGGCAGTCCCGTCAGAAACCCAAGGGACCGCGCCAGCAGAAACAACACAATGAAAACAATCGCCCATCATAATCCGGTGCCGACACTTGTCGGCACCGTGCTTATACTCGCGGCTCTCCTCTCAGGAGCATCCTGCGGTCACGAGCTCCCCGTATACTCCCGGTTTGAATCCCTCTCTCCCCACGGTTGGACTCCGGAGGAGATGATGATTTTCGAACCCTGGCCCGCCGACTCCCTCCTCCCTGCCGGTCACACATATGAAGTGCGCCTGTGCCTGCGCCACCGCCTTCCGGCACCGGCAACCGCGACCCTGATAGTCGAGCAGGAATCTCTCTCTATGCCCGAGCACCGCGACACCTTGACCATGACACTCCTTAACTCCATGGGCACTCCCCTCGGCCGGGGCACCCATGGTCTCTACACCGTCGAGCATACTCTCACCTCCCCCCTCACCCTCTCGGAAGGATACAACATCGCCATCATCCCCCTCGACACCATATACAGTGCCACCGACATAGGAATCCTCCTCCTCCCCCGATAGTTATAGAGAAAAAAGGAAATATAAGCCGTCCCGTTATCGTCCGGCAAGTGCGGCGCCCAAGGGGCGCCGAGTCCTAAAAACGAAGTCGCCAAAACCCTGAAAACCCATGCAATTCATTCCCGCCCCCCTGAGCGCCGAAGCGCGCCTCCACATATCCAAGATTCAGACCTCCATGCCCGAAGAGCAGGAGGCTCTCCTGATCGGATATAACTCCAATATCTACTACGCCACCCTCCGCTTCTTCCGCGGCTATGTCTACGTCCCCGCCCAGGGTGATCCTATATACTTCGTCATCCGCCCCCTCGGCTTCGATCCCACCCCGGAGATTGATTATATCCGTAAGCCCGAGGAGATACCCACTCGCTTGGAAGCACGCGGACTTACCCTCCCGGCCCACGTAGGCCTCGAACTCGACACGATGACTTACAGCGACATCGCCCGCCTCACCAAGGCCCTCGGCAGTCCCACCGTCTATAATGCCTCCCCGGTGTTGCGCACCGCCCGCATGACCAAGACCGACTGGGAGCTCTCTCAGATGCGCGAAGATGGAGTCAAGCAGGCTGAGGCTTACCGCCGATTCACCAAGGCCTACCGCGAGGATATGACCGACGTGGAATGGCAGATCGAGATGGAGCGCATTCTGCGCCTGGAGGGATGCCTCGGCTACTCCCGCGTCTCCGGCAATCTAATGGAGATCAATCTCGGTTCGGTCATCAACGGTGACAATGCCGATGCACCGCCCCCATATGAGTTTGCAATGGGTGGAGCAGGCACCGATCCCGCTCTCCCGGGGGGCGCTGACGGCACCACGATGCAACGCGGCACGACCGTCATGGTCGACATGAACGGTGCCTTCAACGGCTACCAGACCGATATGACACGCGTATGGCGCATAGGCGAGATACCTGAACTCGCTGAGAAGGCCCACGCCTGCTCGCTGCGTATACTCCGCGAGTGTGAGCGTATGGGTATCCCCGGCACCCCCTGCTCCGAACTCTACAACCGCGCCATGGCGATCGTCGAGGAGGAGGGACTTTCCGACTACTTCATGGGCCATCGCCAGAAAGCCGCCTTCATCGGCCACGGTGTCGGCATTGAGCTCAATGAGATGCCCGTCCTCACACCCCGTAGCCGTGACCTGCTCGCCGCCGGAATGACCATCGCCATCGAGCCTAAATTCGTAATACCTCACGTTGGAGCCGTCGGATCGGAAAACACCTACGTCGTTACCTCCGACGGTATGAATCCCCTCACCATCTTCCCCGAGGGTATCATCGACCTTATTTGATATATGAATCTGAAAGGATCACTGAAAAAAGCGATATTCCGCCGTATAGGCTCCATAGCGGACACGATGCCGCGGGAAGTCTATGTTGTCGGGGGCTATGTCCGCGACATACTGCTTGACCGCCACTCCGCCGATATCGACTTCGTCACCGTGGGCTCCGGCATCGCCCTGGCCCAACTGGTGGCAAACGATCTCGGCAAGACAGGCAATCTCACCGTCTATGCCAACCACGGCACGGCGCGCATTGTCCATCATGGCACCGAACTGGAATTCGTCGGTGCCCGCCGCGAGTCATACACCCGCGACTCCCGCAATCCCATCGTCGAAGACGGCACCTTGGCTGATGACCAGCTTAGACGTGACTTCACCATCAACGCCATGGCCATCTGCCTCAACGC
>CAMWHX010000158.1 GCA_947174155.1 uncultured Porphyromonadaceae bacterium | reverse complement strand
TTAACTTTGTAGCCGAATTATCCCATTATTCACCCAAAGGCCATCTCCGGCTGCTGACTGAGGGGTAAAAATGACTATCAACCGACTGACAATTATTATGACTCGATCCCATATTGCGGCGCCCGCGTGCGCCATGCTCGCCATGCTTGCCATGGCCTCCTGCTCGCAGGATCGCTTCAAGATCAAAGGTGAGATCTATGATGCCGACAATGCGCTTGTGATTCTCGAAAAAGCCGGCTTCGACGGGCGTTGGATCCCTCTGGACTCCACCCGCACCTCAGGCTCCGGCACATTCGCCCTCTCCTCCCCTACTCCCGCCTCCCCCGAGGTCTATCGTCTGAATCTCAATCGCGGTGACCGATATGTCTATTTCCCGGTTGTGGACCGCGAGACTGTCACCCTGACAACCTCCGCCTCCGACTTCGGTGTGAAGTATCAGCTTGACGGCTCCGACATGGCCAGGCGTATGGCCGCCTTCGACGCCGAGCTGCTCGCTATGACTCAGTATCTGAGCCACCCCGACTCGGCTAATTCATTCAAAAAACGCGTCTTCGGACGCTATCTACAAGACGGCCAAGGTGATATCGTATCCTACTATGTACTTACCAAGACACTGGGTGACACCCCACTCTTCGATCCGGCTGAGGATTACCCTTACTTCGCGGCCGTGGCCACTGCCTTCAAGCAGTATCGTCCGGATGACCCTCACACCGCCCTGCTCGAATCCACTACCTTGCAGAGCCTCAAAGAGCGCAACGCCCGCAAGGGGCGCCGCAACGTAGTGGAGGCTCCCGAGACCGGATATATCGAAATCACCCTTCCCGACGCCTCAGGCACCGAACGCTCCCTCTCCTCGGTCATCGGCAAGGGTAAGCCGGCCATCCTGGTCTTCACCATGCTTGCCGATCCCTCAACTCCGGCTGAGAACCGCGTTCTGGCCTCCGCGTATCCCGGCGTGGAGATCTATCAGATCGGTCTGGACTCAGACCAGTATACATGGCGCGACGCTGCGGGCAATCTCCCTTGGACCAACGTCCTGGATCCCGCCGGATCAGCCTCTACCGCCGCTCTGTCGTATAACGTCTCGTCGCTACCGGCATACTTCGTATTTGACGCCGGGGGCAATCTCAAAGCCCGCACAGAATCAGCTAAGGAGGCGGTTGCCAAGGCTCACTGATTTCAACTCCTGACCCCTTACATCATGAAAACGCTGCTAAAAAACGTCGGTCGCCACAGTGCCACCTGCATACTGTATCTAACCCTCCTTGTCTCTCTCATGATCCCGAGTCAGGGTCGCTGCGAGGATGAGAAGCTGAAATTCACCCCCGTCGGAACCCTCCTGCTCGATGGAGCGGTATATGCCGCCCCCGATAAAAAGGCTTTCCCGGCCGGTGTCGCCATACCGGAAACCCGCCTGGGGGTCATCGCCGACTACGGCAAATGGAGTGTCAAGATAGAAGCCGGTCTGGCCTATAACAAAGTGGCACTGCGCGACGTATATTTCCAATATCGTTTCGATAGCCGCAACATGATTCGTCTCGGTGCCATGGTCCATCACTTCGGCTACCAGAACTGCACGGCGGCCTGCAACAAGGTCACTATGATCGAGCCTATCACCAACTCCGTCTTCAATCAGGGTCAGATGATCGGCGTGCAGTATTACCACATGGGAGACCGGTTTTTCGCCACCGGATCGCTCCACGCGCTGCCTGACGCTACCCGTCTCGCCACAGCACCGTCACAGATAGCCCGCAGCGGGTGGGGAGTGCGTTCACGCCTCGTGTGGCATCCCTTCACCTCGGAGGGACGCCTGGCGCAGATCGGCATCACCGGCGCGCTGATGACTCCTGACCGTAACGGCATTATCGAAGACCGGGATCTCTTCACGTTAGCGGCCAACTTCCCCACCAAGGTTGCGCAGGTGCAGGCCGTCAGCGCCAAGGTGACGGAGTGCCGCACACGCTGGCAGTTCACACCGGAGCTGATGGGTGCCTATGGTCCGGTAGGTATCGAGGGGCAATATGTGTTTGCGCAACTCAATCGACGTGACAATCTTCCGGCTTTCCGTGCCTATGGCGCTTACGTCACCCTGCGCGGTCTTATCCTCGGGGGGGATTACACTTACAGCAAGTCTCTGGCCGGTATCGCCACCCCTCGCCCTCACTCCCTCGAACTGCTCGCCACCTACAACTATACATGCCTCTCCGACGCCTCGGCCGGAATCTTCGGTGGACGGGTCAACGATCTGGCGGTCGTGGCCGGGTACTACATCAATCGCTGGCTGACGGCCCGTCTACGCTATGGTTACACCTGGGTGCGTGATCGCGCTGCCGAAGGTCCTCATGATCTGGGCGCCCTGCAAGCCCGACTTCAAATCATTTTCTAATACTTTCCCCAATCTTACGGACTTGACACCGTGATATTGACATATCAAAGCTTATGACCGACTGGAAAGATGCTCTCGCGGCTCTGGGAAGCACCCTCCCCGAGGGTAACGACAATCCGACCTCTGACACAAATGATATCGCTCCCAAGCGTCCGGCGGAAACCCTTCATATAGTGATGGAGCGCAAGGGACGTGCCGGCAAGACTGCTACCATCATCGAGGGCTTCGAGTGTGATACCGATACCCTCAACGACGTGGCCCGCCGGCTGCGCAGTCATCTCGGCACCGGGGGGAGCGCCCGCGGGGGTGAGATACTTCTGCAAGGAGACTGCCGCGATAAAGCCGCCGCCCTGCTTCGCGAGTTGGGATATAAGGTGAAGGGGGCCTGACCATGCTTACCATTCAACGCGCCTCGGCCGGATCGGGCAAGACCTATGCCCTGGCCAAAAAATATCTGTGGTTTCTACTGACTGTCGTTCCCTCGCCTGGGAAGGCTCGCCGCCTGCGACGCGCTCCGGAGTTGGCCGACGCCGCCTCCCATATCCTCGCTGTGACCTTCACCAACAAGGCCACCAACGAGATGAAGGCCCGCATCGTCGACAAACTTGCAGCCCTCGCCTCCGCCGGGGCCGCGGAGTCTGACCCGATGAAGCCGGACTATATGAGGGAGTTTTGCGAGCAACTCCACGAGACTCCACAGCGCATAGCCGAAGCCGCAGGTGTGGCCCTGCGTGAGCTTCTCAACGCCTATGGCGACTTCCATGTGACCACGATCGACTCATTCTTCCAGACTGTCTTGCGCACGTTCGCCTACGAGACCGAACTCAACGACAACTACTCCCTGGAGCTTGACAGCAACTATGTGGCCAATGTCGGCATGGAGGGTATGCTGGAGGAGATCAATGACGGTACCCCCTCGCCCGAGACACGATACTGGATCGGGG
>CAMWHX010000157.1 GCA_947174155.1 uncultured Porphyromonadaceae bacterium | reverse complement strand
GGTATCAACATCTCCAATGCCTCCTTCGGCCATGAGATGTCGCTGCTCCTCGACGGCAAAATCGCAATGACCGACCTGACTTCCCGCTATACCCCCGATCCTATGCGTGACGGTGCCGGATCTCTGATATATCCCCTCCAGGATCTCGAACCGGGTGACCACTCTCTCGAACTCAAAGTCTGGGACAACGCCGGCAACTCCTCCTCCGCTACACTCTACTTCACCGTAGCGGTGCGCAAGGCTGCCGAGATAGCCAATGTGGCTCTCCTGCCCCGCACGGACGACACCCTCATCTCCCTTAGCCTTGACCGCCCGACCAACGGTGTGACCGCTGAGATAGAGATCTGCACCCTTGACGGACGCCCGGTATGGAACACCACCGTCACCGGCACCACCAAGACCTCTTCCGTCCTCAGTGTCTCCTGGCCGCATGCTGACAATGCCGGTCGTCGCGTGGCGCGTGGCATCTATGTCTGCCGCACTACCGTCAAGACCGCAGACGGCGCAGAGACCCGCGTGGCTCGCAAGGTGGCTGTGGGATCCCGATAATGCATACACTGTACGGAATCGTACGGCATAATAATTGATGAGCAAATGAAAGCGTTCTGCTTTACCCCCTATCCATCATCGCCGGATTCTCCCCGCGAGCATCCGGCGATGGTGACTTATACGTTATGCGACACGGCTGTCGTGCCTGATCATAACCCCCTCTTCGTGCCTGACTTCGACTCGCAATTCGATATCTGGCCCGCCATAGTGGTCCGTATCGGGCGGCTCGGCAAGTCGATCGCTCCCCGTTTCGCCCACCGCTATGTCGACGCCATGGCCGGAGGAGTTATCGTCCAGGCTCACCACATCCTGCGCTTCATGTCGTCACAAGGGATGCCATGGATGGAGGGCGTCTCTTTCGATAACGCTGCCCCTCACGGCGCATGGATCTCCTGTGACTTGGATACCTGCTCATCCACACCTCTGCGTTACACTGTGACATCCCTGTCGCAACCGATACCGGAGACTCCGCCGGCAGACGCGACAGCCTATCCCCTCTCCGTAGACCTCCAGGATGCAATACCGGATATCAGCTGTATCAACACCCTGAAAAACGGTGATCTTCTTTATATCGCTTGTACACCTCAGAGCCTCATAGCCACCCCGGACACCCGGCTCACAATATGGCTCGGAGACCGGCAGGCGGCTTCGATTCGCATAAAGTAGACAGTTTTAGTAGCTTCCAAAAGTTTAAGATCACATAAAACGATACTATCGGATAGCTATTTAGAATAAAACTCTCCCTACTACGTTAAAAAATAATACTAACATACCTGAATATGTCAAAACGATATCTTTTCTCCATGCTGGCTACTGCCGCCGTCGCTTCGGGCGCAATGGCAGTCTCACCGGCGTTCGCCCCCAAGTCGGTCCTCTCCGAAGGGCAGTGGGTGAAGGTTGCCATCGAGCAGACCGGCGTATATGAGATCTCCTACGACGAACTGCGACAGATGGGATTCAGCAATCCCGCCCGTGTGTCGCTCTATGGTCGTGGCGGTCGCATGCAGCCGATCTCCTTTGTCTCGGCTGACGGTAAGACAGAGTATGAGGATGATCTCCAACCTGTCAGCATCATGCATCGCAACGGCAAGATATACTTCTACGGCGAGGGAATTGACAGCTTCTCCTTCTCCTCCGATCCCGCTGCCTACCCCGCGACGAAGGGTATCTTTGTCAATAACGGACGTAATATATATTCCGATCTCGGATATTACTTTCTGACCGATACTCGTGTCTCTCCCCTTATCATACAGGACACCAAGGTATCGGCATCCATGCGTCCGGGTGCAATTCCCGTGACTGAGGGTGTCGGGCTGGTGTGGCATGAGGTTGACTTGCAACAAAACAACTCCAACACCGGTCAACTGTTCTGGGGTGAGAGCTTCGCTGTCACTCAGGCTGACCAGGTGATCACCAAGAACTTTCCTGTTTCCCTCTCCGATCTCGCCGGTGACACCGGTGCCATGGAGTGTATCTATTACTGCGACCGTGGTCTCGAAGGTGATAACGCATGGGTAGAATATGGTATGATCGGCGGTGACCAAATCGGACACATCTCTGTCAAGGATTTCGGAACTCTTGCTTTCCACCCGCAGGAGCCCTTCCGCGCCCAGGTGTCTCTCCCTTCTGCACAGTCAGATATATTCGCCTCCGCCTGCTCGCAGACTGACGGAATGGCCAACCTCGACTATTGGACACTCACCTATCCCAAGGGTATCCCCTCCCTGCGCACTTCCGACGGCAAGCGTATCGCGCAGGATATGATCACCCTCCCCGAATACTATAAGGGTGATCTGCTCCGTCTTGACGTGCAGGATGCTCCGGGCCGCATAATACTCGACATCTCCGATCCCCGTCATCCGGTCAATGTCCCCGTGGAGATCACCGGCACCAACGGTGAGGCCTATTTCTCCGTCACGAAGAATCACCCCTCTCTGATGGTGTTTGACACCGCCAAGTCACAGCTCCGTATCTCGGGCTACTCTGATGCCTCCGCCGTGGTCGCCAACCAGAATCTGCACGCCATGCAGGATACTAAATATGACTTGGTCATCATTGCCCTCCCCTGGCTGATGGATCAGGCTGAGGCTATCGCCGACATTCACCGTCAGGAGGATGGGATGAATGTAGCTGTAGCCTCCACGACTCAGGTCTACAATGAGTTCTCGGCCGGAATACCCGATCCCGTGGCTTACCGCGCATTTGTCAAGATGCTTCACAGTGCCTCTGAGGGTAGGCTGAAAAATCTTCTCCTTATGGGTCCCATATATAGCGATATCCGCGGATTGGCCGTGAAACGCGATATGACTCAGGGTATCATCGGATATCAGGCCGAGTACTGCAGTGTGGAGAAGGGTGCCTTCAATGTCAATGACTATTACGGCATGATGGCCGACTTCCTCCCTGTCCCCTTTACCAATCCGGAGAAGGAGACTGTCCATGTCGGTGTCGGCATCCTCCCCTGCTCCTTCCCCACGGAGGCAGACCTATATGTGGAGAAACTCCGTCGCCACTACGAGTATATGAAGGGGGATAACGCTTTCACCGCCAACCGTCGCCTCCAGATCGGATGTCCCGGTGACAATCATGCTCACGACATCCAGTCGACCAATCTGACCGGATACATAGAGAGCCTCACACCCGGTCTTCTCTCTACCAATCTTGTCATCAATGCCTATGGCAACGACAACGCCCGCCTGAAAATGTTTGAGGCCATGAATCAGGGCACTCAACTCGTGCCCTATTTCGGACACGGTGCTCCTGACCGCCTCACACTCCTGGAT
>CAMWHX010000156.1 GCA_947174155.1 uncultured Porphyromonadaceae bacterium | reverse complement strand
GGCTGATGGATATCGTCATATCGCAGTCACATCCGGCTTACCTGGCCTCACTCATCCGCTACGGGAGGGCTTTGGAGTCGCGAAACCGCATGCTGCGCGCCGGAGTGCGCGACAAACTCCTCTACGAGTCTGTCGAGGAGTCGATGGAGGTCGCCGCCAAGGCTATCCACGAGGCCCGCTCGAAGTGGACCGAGGCCATCGCCCCCCTCTTCGGGGAGTATTACGCCCGTATCTCGGGACAGGCCGAGGAGGCTTCGATAGAATATAAGAGTCAGTTGCACGGTGCCACACTGCGCGAAGTGCTCGATGAGCGTCGGGCCAAGGACACGGTGTTAGGGTTTACTTCTGCCGGAGTGCATCGCGACGATCTCCTGACCGGACTGGGAGATTACAGTATGAAGCGCCTGGGGAGCCAAGGGCAGGTCAAGACCTACACCATAGCCCTGCGTCTGGCTATCTTCGACTATCTGCGCCGGGAGGGGGGACTGACACCGATCCTGCTCCTGGATGATATATTCGACAAGCTCGACTCCGGGCGAGTGGCGCGTATCATGGAGTTGGTCAGCAGTGCCGACAATTTCAGTCAGATATTTATCACCGATACCAATCGCGAGCATCTCGATGAGATATTGGGAGCCATCAGCGGCGACCACACTCTCTTGGAGGTGAGCGAAGGTACATTCAAGCGACTTCACAATGCAGAGGATTGACTACCAGAGTGTGGGCGACGTGCTCCGCGAAGCCCTCAATGAGAGCCGGATGGGCAGTGTGCTGGATACGTACAAGGCTATCGCCGCCTGGGAGATAGTCGTCGGCCCCCACATAGCCGGACGCACAATGCGGCCGACAATAGCCGGGGATATCATGTGGGTGAGGACTCCCCACGCCTCCCTGCGCCATGAGTTGCAGATGAATCGCTCCTCCCTCGTGCGCTCCATCAATGATATGGTTGGACATCAGGTGATATCCGATATCCGCTTCACCCAGTGATACCCACACGGTGTTTATTAAAAAGTCTAATCAAAACAGAAATAAAAACGTGGAAACACCTTCAACCTATAATCCCGATGACTTCCGTCATCGTGCCGACCTGCAGCTGCGGTTCAATGACGTGGACGTCTTGGGACATGTCAACAATACTGTCTACTTCTCCTTCTACGACACCGGTAAGGCCCTGTATTTCGGGGCTGTCAGAGGTGAGAACATGGACTGGCGTCGCGTGGACCGCGTGATCGCCAACATCAACTGCGCCTATCTCGCGCCCATCGTCTTCGGTGAGGATATCGAGGTGCTGACACGCTGCACCTCGGTGGGACATAAGAGTTTTACGCTCCGGCAGATGCTCCGTGAGAAGCGCACCGGCCAGATCAAGAGCGTGTGTGAGACCGTCATGGTGGCCATCGATCCCGATACGAAGCAGTCGGTGGCGGTGTCTGACCGGATACGGCATGCCTTCGAGACTTACGAAGGCAAGAAATTGTAGGTTTATAAAAGAAATTGTAAAATATATAAGACAAGATATGACTATCAAAGACCTGACCTTCGATATGAAGGATATCGACCGGAAGTCGCCCGATTTTGAGATCCTGACCACAGCCTGGCAGACCCGTCTTGCCGCCCACGAACTCGTGGAGCAGGAGCGCTATATGGATGCTCTGGAGCGGGTAGTGACTGCGATGCGCGAGATGAGGGAGTTTTCCAACTTCGATAATGTGGAGTTTCGTGCCCTTCTCATGGCTCTCCTTTTTGACCTGGCCGAGGTGCATTTCCATCTCAAGGATTACAAGCAGAGCGAGAAGGAGCTGGATATGATCTTCAAGGTGCTCGAATCCCTTATCAAGGATGACGCCGAGCGCTTCGGTAAGTATCACATCGAGGCTATGGAGCTCTCTACACGAATCCTGCGCTCCCGCCGCAAGGCGATGGAGATGCTCGTCAAGCAGCAGCTCAACACCGGTGCCCTCTACGAGAAGGTCAACTCCGGTGTATCCGCAGCTACCGACAAGCTCGTCGACTCCCTGCGCAATGAGGGTCAGCTCCTGGCTTCGGCCGGCGACTACAAGGCGTCGCTGAAGTTTTATGCCGAGGCCATCAAGCTCTCCAAGAAGCGTGCCGGAAAGGTCAACCGCAAGGAGATCAAGATGACCATCGAGATGGCCGAGATTATGATGCGTCTGCGCCCGATGCGTCCCCGCGCGCGCCGTCTGCTCAACGCCATCCTCCCGCATGCCATCTCTCATGAGCTCATCGAGATGGAGGAGGATATACTCGCCCTGATCGAGATGATCGACTCCGAGGTCGAGAATGAGCCCCGCTGGAAGATGTTTATGCACCGCCTGTCGGAGCAGGCCCGCACTCGCCTGCGTCGCGGTGGCAAGCACTCCGAGGAGGCTGCCGGCGAGACTAAGGATGAGGCTGAGACTAAAGAGGACTCCGGGAAGAATAAGAAGGGCTAATCACTGAGGGAGAAGTTATGTCGACCATACTCAACACTAACGGGGCCGAACTGGAGATTCCGGCTCTGTCGTCACCCTCTACATTCACCTGCGTCGTGCTGACGGCGGAGTGGAATCCGCAGGTGACGCACGCCCTGCGAGACGGGGCCCTCGACGTATTAGTGCGTGCCGGTGTGCGCCCGGAGCATATCATGGCTTTCCCGGTGCCCGGGACTGTCGAACTGGTCTACGCCGCAGCCCGAGCCGAGCGGGATTTGCGCCCTTCGGCCATCATTGTGATAGGGTGCGTCATACGCGGCGATACGCCCCACTTCGACTATGTGTGTCAGCACACGGCCCGGGGTGTCGCCGAGATCAACGCCCGCGGGGAGACCCCGGTGCTCTTCGGAGTGCTCACGGTCGAGAATCTGCAGCAGGCTCTCGACCGGGCCGGCGGCGTACTCGGCAACAAGGGTGCCGAGGCGGCCGTTGCCGCCATCGAGATGGCCAACCTCACCGGCGCCATCGAGTCGTCGATGTGGCCTGCGGCCGAGTGATCCCTATAGTTTTTTTGGTTATATGAAAATAATTTCCTAACTTTGCCGATACATATCGCCCGCGGAGTCCCGATATGGGGCTCGGGGGCGGGATGACGATAGCGCCGTGACTGTCGGTCATGGCGAAAAATTAACATAAAAGAGCGTTTATCAAGCTCTTGTTCTTGACGGATCGAAATCTGGCAGTTTCACAATCTGAGTCAGGAATGAGGCAACGATAGGCGCCTTTCGGGGTATGATATACCTGTCAGGAGTATGTGATGATATATCCTCCTGATGCAATACATATATCATACAGCGTGAGGCTCCGCGTTGCTCGTCCTACTCAGATGGGCACATGC
>CAMWHX010000155.1 GCA_947174155.1 uncultured Porphyromonadaceae bacterium | reverse complement strand
CCACAGGAACCCCTAACCAAAGCGCAAGGTAATAGTTGATAAAGGCACCTCCGAGAGCACCGAGAGTTGCAACCAATATGACCATCCAGATGTTCATATCGCTACCTGCTCCCGTATTGGTACAAGCCAGATAAGCGGCCGGGGGAACAACCACCTCCGACGGGAATGGGATAAATGAACTCTCGACAACCATGAACACGAATACAAACCAAAGACTGGCATTCTCCGTGAACCACTGGAAAAACTGACTGGCGTCAAAAAGCGCCAAAGGTATCATATCAATCATAATTCATAATGCATAATTCATAATTGCGTAGTCAATTCAACATTCAAAATTCAAAATTCAACATTATCTCACCATGCCCTCGGCCTCAAGCATTCCCCGATATGCGGCAGCTTTCTTATCAAGGGCCATAGGGTACGCTCGCGAACTTGAAGGCATCCTCCAGTGACGAAACTCTTTTACTCTCCCGTCAGGTAGAGTAAGCTGACAGTCTACATAGCCTCCGGCGGCAGGGATCTCCGTACCGGTCATTCCGGCAATGACACTTGCAGCCAAGGTCCCGGTGGTGGCTACAGCCCGGATAGTCGGATACGATTGGAGCATTCCGGCGAGGTCTATCTCCCCACGAATTTCCAGATCCTTGTCAGCGGCGTTGCCACGTGTGCGCACCACCTCCTTGCCGGTATCGCTCAATGCCAGACCAATTCGAGTCAGGAGCGCCTTTATCTCCGCCAGTCGGAACGACTTATGTTCTGCATCTACGAGAGCCTCTTTATCACCGAAATATATCAATCCGAAGATCCTCCACATATCATTGATATAGTTCGGGTAGTAGAACTCCATCGACCATCTCTTAGGCTGAGGGGGAAACGTGCCACACATCAGGAGTTTGGCACCCTCCGGAATCCACGGTTCGAAAGGATGTGTCTCTTCGGCACTCATCAGCGCGTCTCCTCCAGTCTGTCAGCCACGGCGTCGGCAAGGCGGCGTGCCTCCTCGATAGAAGTAGCATTCAGTCCCATCTTGACCGTAAAGCTTCCGACACAATCCCAACCCAACGCTTCTCCACGCTCCACAAGTATGCGAGCAGCCGCGGAGGCCCATCCGAAGTTGCCGAATGTACCATAGACCTTCCCCTTCACGCCGCGCCCGGCCATGGCGTCCATAAACTGTGACACCGGGGGAAAGAGTCCTGCGTTATATGTTGGGGAACCGACGATAAGACCACGATAACGGAAGGCATCACTAATCAGCTCACTCATTGAGGTGTGGGAGGCGTCATGCACCTTCACTACCGGAACTCCGCGCTCCACAAGTCGCGCGGCGATCACCTCTGCGGCCTCAGCGGTGTTGCCATACATCGTGCCATAGACAATGGTGACTCCCTCCTCCGACTCATACTTACTCAGTCGGTCGACAATACCGGCGACTTCTTCAACACGCTTATGCCATACCGGTCCGTGAGTAGGACAGATCCACTCGGCTCCGAGTGGAAGTACCTTGGCCATGGCCTTCTGCACCTGCGGGCCATACTTACCTACGATATTACTGTAATATCGATACATTTCACTGATATAGGGCTCGGCATGAAGCTGCTCGTCTGTCACGCCGCCATCCAGCGCACCGAATGTGCCAAAGGCATCTCCGCTGAAGAGGGCTTTGCGTGCAGGCAGCCACGTCATCATGGTCTCGGGCCAGTGTACCATCGGGGTCAGCAGAAACTGCAACTCCATGTCACCTCCCAGCGAGATGGTATCTCCATCCTTCACCTCCAGATAGAGTGAGTCATCGGCGAGTCCATAAAAACTCTTGACCATGCCGATGGTGATCTTGTTGCCCACGATCTTCATGTCGGGGAAAGCGTCATGAAGCAGTGGAATAGACCCGGAGTGATCAGGCTCCATATGATTGATAATGAGGAAATCGGGCTTAATAACCTTCTCTCCACCTATCTGCTTGCCGAGATTATGAAAAAAAGCGGGAGCAGTGCTTTCGAGCACGGAGTCTATAAGCGCTGTTTTCTCAGGTCCGCAAACCAGATATGAATTGTAGCTTACACCAAGTGGAAGAGGCCAGAGCCCCTCGAAGAGTTCTGTCGTGCGGTCATTAACTCCGCAATAGAATACGTCGTCCGTTATGTTTCGAAGATTCATAGTAATATCTTACCTGTATCTGATTTGATTTCTTATCCTGTGTGGAAAAACTCGAATTTTGTCTCTCCCTCTTACCCCGTTATATATAACACTTGAAACATTAAAAAGTGCGTTTCTTCCACTCCTATAATAGGCAGTAGCGAGTAAATATTTCCTCTCGGGAGGCGTTATCGTAATATGAAGATACATTTCGCACCCATTCAGGGTCATACTGACGCCACTTATCGTCGCACCCACGCCTCCTGCTACGGCGCGGCAGACTGCTATTATACACCCTTCATCCGCCTTGAGCGAGGGGCGCCTCGTCAGCGGGATATGCGTGACATTCTGCCGGAAGCCAATGAGGGGATTAAACTTGTGCCTCAGCTGATTTTCCGTGATGCTGACGAACTTCTTCCCCTTGTCGAGGCAATCCGCGAGGCCGGTTACGCCCGTGCTGATATCAATATGGGTTGCCCCTTCCCTCTCCAGACCGGTCACGGGCGCGGAGCGGCTTTAGCCGGGAGCGAAGAGGCTGCGAAGCTGGTAGCCGGAGTAGTGACTGACAATCGGGATATGCAGTTCTCGGTGAAGATGCGTCTCGGCCTGGATGATCGGGACGACTGGCGCCATACCCTCCCGATCCTCAACGAAGTGCCTCTTACACATATCACCCTACATCCCCGCGTGGCCCGACAGCAGTATGGCGGAAGTGTGGATATGGATGCTTTCGAAGCGTTTCTCTCGCAGTCGAAAAATCCGGTAGTCTACAACGGGGATCTCCTTACACCTGACGATGTATGGCGCATCGAGGAGCAATATCCCAATCTGGCAGGTATTATGATAGCCCGCGGTCTGCTCGGGCGTCCCTCCCTCGCCGCTGAAATGCGTGAAGGTCGCTCTTGGAGTCGAGAGGAGCGCATCACCCGTATGCTCGATTTTCACCGTGCCCTCTATGACGCCTACGACTCGGCTCTCTGCGGAGACGCTCAGATACTCTCCAAAATTAAGCCCTTCTGGGAATACGCGGAATCGGAAATCGGACGCCGCCCCTGGAAAGCCATCCGCAAAGCCTCTAATATCGCCAAATACAACTCTGCCGTCGCTTCCATATCCACCTCCTCCGGAGAGTGAGAAAGGCACCACGACACTGTGATATAACAAGCCCCATATAACATACAAAATAGAGGGTAATTTTAAGTTA
>CAMWHX010000154.1 GCA_947174155.1 uncultured Porphyromonadaceae bacterium | reverse complement strand
GGTGACCGGTGGCGTGCTCGGCACCGCCGACGTAGAGATCCACGTCGCGCCAGTAAGCATCTGCCTCCGGGCTTACGAGCGCCTTGTCGTTGTGCGGGTCCATATAGCGCAGGTAGTAGGCCGAGGAGCCTGCGAAGCCGGGCATGGTGCAGAGTTCGAGCTGGTATCCCTCGGGGGTCTTCCAGTTCTTGGCGCGCCCCAGAGGGGGTTCACCGTCGGCTGTCGGCAGATAGCTGTCGACCTCCGGGAGATGAAGGGGGAGTGCGCTCTCGTCAAGGAGGTAGGGCACTCCATCCTTGTAGTAGACGGGGAAGGGCTCACCCCAGTAACGCTGCCGTGAGAAGATAGCGTCGCGCAGACGGTAGTTGGTCTTCACGCGACCCAGTCCGGCCTTCTTGATATATTCCTTGGTCTTGGCGATGGCATCCTTGACTTCGAGACCGTTGAGGTCGAGATCGGGACCGCAGGAGTTGATCATCTTACCCTCCTTGGCGTCGAAACTCTCCTCACTGACGTCGGCACCCTCGATGAGGGGGATGATAGGGAGATCGAACTTACGGGCGAAGGCATAGTCTCGCGAGTCATGAGCCGGCACAGCCATAATGGCACCGGTACCGTATCCGGCGAGTACATAGTCTGCCACCCAGATGGGTATGGGCTGACCGGTAAGGGGATTGACGGCATAGCTTCCGGTGAAGACGCCGGTGACTTTCTTGTCTATCTGACGCTCACGCTCTGTCTTATGGCGCACCTCTTCGAGATAGGCCTCCACCGCCTCCTTCTGCTCGGGAGTGGTGAGGGGAGTGACATATTCCGACTCGGGAGCGAGAACCATAAAGGTGACACCGAAGACGGTGTCGGCTCGTGTGGTGAAGATATCGAGCACTATATCGGAATCCTTGACGGCAAACTTCATCTCGGCCCCCTCGCTGCGACCAATCCAGTTGCGCTGCGTCTCCTTGAGGGAGTCGCTCCAGGCAAGACCCTCCAAGTCTGCGAGGAGACGCGGTGCATATGCCGACACCCGGAGACACCACTGGCGCATCAGCTTCTGCTCCACGGGGAATCCTCCGCGCACGCTCACACCCTCCGACACCTCGTCATTGGCCAGCACAGTGCCCAGTCCGGCACACCAGTTGACCATAGTCTCGGCCTGGTACGCTATGCGCCAGTTCATGAGGGTCTCGCGCTGCTCACGCTCACTCATGGCGTTCCATTCGTCGGCGGTCAGCTGCAGGTCGCGACTGCCGGCTGCATGCAGCCCCTCGGTGCCATGCTTCTCGAGATGAGCCACCAGTTCAGCGATAGGACGGGCCTTGTCAGCCCGGGTGTCATAGTAGTGGTCAAACATCTGCATGAATGCCCACTGTGTCCAGCGATAGTAATCAGGGGTGCAGGTGCGTATCTCGCGATCCCAGTCGAAGGAGAATCCAATCTTGTCGAGCTGCTCGCGATAGCGGGCGATGTTTTGCGTAGTGGTCTTCTCAGGGTGCTGTCCGGTCTGGATGGCATACTGCTCGGCGGGGAGACCATAGGCATCGTAGCCCATAGGGTGAAGCACGTTGAAACCCTTCTGCCGCTTGTAGCGGGCGAAGATGTCGCTCGCTATGTAGCCTAAGGGATGGCCGACATGAAGACCTGCCCCCGAGGGGTAGGGAAACATATCCAGCACGTAGAACTTCGGACGCCCGGCGTCCTCGCGCACCCGGTAGGTGCCGTGGTCGCGCCAGTACTGCTGCCAGCGCGCCTCAATATCTTTATGATTGTAATCCATGTCTTGTGACGATGTATGTAAGTCAAACTGATGTCAGAAGATGCCCCCGCTGTGGGGGACATACCTGCTCACGTATGCAAAGTTAGTGAATTTTTCCCGGAATTTGGCTTATATGAAGTCAGAACCTGCAAAATCTACCCTTCCGCTCCCCTATTCCGGCCTACGGAACCCCTTTTTTCACTATTTTTATGACTTATTGAGGATGTTTTAGGTCTTGGGGCCTTTGCGGGTCGGATGATTATGCTTATCTTTGTGTTATTGATACCATATAGATAACTTAAATCTGCACCTTTACCCCTATGAATACACAGGACTCTATCGACAATACCCGCCGTAGTCCCGCCGGCATCACTCTGCGTGAGGTAGTTTCACCCCGTGGCCCCATACGGCTGGTCACCATCACCAATGCCGGCGGAGCCTCTGTGACCCTCTCCTCTCTCGGGGCAGGAATCATTGATGTCACCGTGCCCGACCGTGAGGGAAATCTTGAAAATGTAGCTTTGGGTTATGCAGACCCGGCTGACTATATCTGCGACGGTCCCTGCATGGGGAAGACCCCCGGTCGCTATGCCAACCGCATTGCCCGCGGTCATCTCGAAGTGGACGGGACTCAGTATAAGCTCGCCGTCAACTGCGGTCCGCATCATCTGCATGGGGGGCCGGAGGGGTTTCAGAATCAAATCTGGGATACGGAAGTTCTCGGTGACGATGGTGTGCGCTTCACCCTTCACTCCCCCGCCGGGGATGAGAATTATCCCGGCGCCGTGGAGGCCAAAGTGACCTACCGATGGAGTGATGACAACGCCCTGACCATCGACTTTGAGGCTGTAACAGACGCACCGACAGTGATAAATCTCACCAATCATACTTATTGGAACCTCGGAGGAGCTGATAAAGGGAACGCTCTCAACCACATCCTCCGTATGCGGGCTTCGCAATGGCTTCCGACCGATGACACCCTAATCCCTCTCCCTGAGGCTCCGGCTCCCGTCGCCGGGACACCGATGGACTTCACGCAGCCCCACACCGTAGGGGAGCGTATCTCGGCTGACTTTCCGGCCCTGAAGTATGGCAAGGGATATGATAATTGCTGGGTTTTCGACCGTCCGGAGTCCGGCACGGCATGGATCGAAGGTGGTGTGATGCTACGCGATGAGACAAGTGGTCGCACACTCTACGTCGATACGGACCAGCCCGGTGTGCAGGTTTACAGTGGCAACTGGCTCTCAGGCTCACCCCTCAACCGCTCAGGGCGCTCTTACGAAGACTATGACGGCGTCGCAATCGAGGCTCAGGGATTTCCCGACGCCCCGAATCGTCCGGATTTTCCCTCACAGATGCTTCGTCCCGGTGAGGTCTACCGTCGCCGCATACGCTACCGTTTCGTCGCAAAATGATGTCTCCCAATCTGATTTTTTGGGTCCAAGTATTGCATATTTCCGAAAATCTCACTAACTTTGCACCGCTTCCAGTCGCCACGATGCGATTGAAGCCTCGGGATTGTCTTATGGTGTAATGGTAGCACAGCAGTTTTTGGTTCTGCTTGTCCAGGTTCGAATCCTGGTAAGACAACTC
>CAMWHX010000153.1 GCA_947174155.1 uncultured Porphyromonadaceae bacterium | reverse complement strand
GTCGAAGACGTGGAAGCCCTTACCTTTAGCGAGGTCAGTGAGTTCGACAAACTCCATACCGAAGCGCAAGTCGGGCTTGTCGCTACCGTAGAGGCGCATGGCGTCGGCCCAGGTCATTCGGGGGAAGGGCTCGGTGAAGTCGATATTCTTGACATATTTGAAGATATGCTTCACCAGACCCTCAAACATCTCGATCACATCCTCCTGCTCGACGAAGCTCATCTCGCAGTCGATCTGAGTGAACTCCGGCTGACGGTCGGCGCGAAGGTCTTCGTCGCGGAAGCACTTTGCAATCTGGAAGTAGCGGTCATAGCCGCTGACCATCAGGAGCTGCTTGAAGAGCTGCGGGCTCTGGGGGAGAGCGTAGAATTCACCCGGATTCATGCGCGAGGGGACCTCAAAGTCGCGAGCGCCCTCGGGGGTGGATTTCACCAATATAGGAGTTTCGATTTCCAGGAAACCCTTTGAGTCAAGATAGCGGCGGATCTCGAAAGCCATCTTGTGGCGCAGTTCGAGATTCTTGCGCACGTTGGGGCGGCGCAGATCCAGGTAGCGGTATTTCATGCGCAGGTCGTCACCGCCGTCGGTCTTATCCTCGATGGTGAAGGGGGGTGTCTTCGAAGAGTTGAGCACGCGGAGCTCGTCTGCGATAATCTCGATATCGCCCGTAGGGAGAGAGGGATTTTTGGAGGTGCGCTCGGCCACGGTGCCTTTGATCTGGACCACGAACTCGCGACCCAGGGAGTTGGCTTTCTCAAACAACTCCGGATTGCTCTCCTGGTTGAATACTATCTGCGTTATGCCATAGCGGTCGCGGATGTCGGCAAAGGTCATGCCACCCATCTTGCGGGTGCGCTGCACCCACCCTGCCAAAGTCACTTTCTGTCCGGCGTCTGCAAGGCGCAACTCGCCGCAAGTCTTGTCTCTGTACATGTCGACAGTTTTCTCTTGTGTGTACTGTTTTCGGTTTGCTTCAGCTCCGGCCCTGACTCGCCTGAGACCGGAGTCAGACTGCGGTCACGATGGGGTAGGGCGCTAAAACGTACAAAGTTACTACTTTTTATTGGGATGTCAAAATAAAAGCGCCCGATTGGGGCGCTTTTTTATTAAGTTTTTCGTAATTTTTTACCATGGCGGCGTTTCAGGCGTATTTACTCCGCGGCGTAAGAGAGGATTGTGGGACTCTTCACGTCAACTCCATACTCCCCGGCGAAGCGCAAGATGGCACGCGCCAGCTTCGGCTTCAACTCCTCGGGGCAATAGCGGAAATAGGCCTCGGCAGCACGCACATGGGCCGCGTCGGGCATCGGATACTCTCGGCGCTCAGGGAGACCGTAGAGGCTGTCGGGGAGCTCCTTGCGCTCCTCATCTGTCAGAATGTCACTCATAATGTCTGTGTGTTTTTATAGTTTATCTACCTCCTTAGAACACGCGTAAGTCACTATCGGTTCGATGCTTGGGTCGCAGCGAGGATAAAAAAACGGGTGAAATCGGGCGAGAGGTGTAGGTTTTTTCATATTTTTTTACTACTTTTGCAGATATTGACGTCATAGGCCCTCGCCGCGAGGGAGGGGTGAGTGACACAGCGTCGACCAATACTTGACACAAAATGAGCGAAGACATTCAATACCAAGTGCCCGGCCAGGGTGACCGCAAGACGGTGCTCTCGGGGATGTTTCGTGACTGGTATCTCGAATATGCCAGCTACGTCATCCTGGAGCGTGCAGTGCCTCACATTGAAGATGGTCTGAAACCCGTGCAGCGCCGCATACTCCACGCCATGCAGACTCTCGACGACGGGCGCTTCAATAAAGTGGCCAATCTGGTGGGTACAACCATGCAGTATCACCCGCACGGTGACGCCTCAATCGGCGACGCCCTCGTGCAGCTTGGCCAGAAGGAGTTGCTTATCGACACTCAGGGTAACTGGGGTAATATTCTCACCGGAGATTCAGCCGCCGCGCCGCGATATATCGAGGCGCGCCTGTCGGAATTTGCCCTGGAAGCTGTCTTTAATCCCAAGACCACAGAGTGGACCCCCTCTTACGACGGTCGCAAGAAAGAACCGGTGACACTCCCCGTCAAGTTCCCGCTGCTGCTCGTGCAAGGTGTTGAGGGTATCGCTGTCGGACTCTCCTCTAAGATCCTGCCTCACAACTTCAACGAGGTGGCCGACGCGGCGATAGACTATCTGGAGGGGAGGGAGTTTCAGTTGCTCCCCGATTTTCAGACCGGGGGCTTGCTCGACGCCTCGCGCTACAACGACGGTGCCCGCGGAGGTGTGGTAAAGGTCCGCGCCAAAATTGAGAAAATCGATAGCAAGACCTTAGCCATCACCGAGATTCCCTATGGCAAGACGACCTCCACTCTTATCACCTCTATCCTGGCGGCTATGGAGAAGGGAAAGATCAAGATCCGCAAGGTCGATGACAACACCGCTGCCACGGCTGAGATTCTGGTGCATCTCCAGCCCGGCACTTCGAGTGACAAGGCTATCGACGCCCTCTACGCCTTCACCGACTGCGAGGTGTCGATCTCGCCCAACTGCTGTGTCATACGTGATGATAAACCGCAGTTTCTGAGTGTGACCGAACTGCTCAAATATTCTACCGACCACACGCGGGAGTTGCTTGAACGTGAACTCCGCATACGTCACGCCGAGGCCTCTGAGGCCCGTCTCTTCGCCTCGTTGGAGAAGATCTTTATCGAGGAGCGGATGTATAAGGATACCGAGATTGAGACTGCACATAATATGGATGCGGCCATAGAGCGTCTGGAAACCCTCTTTGAACCTTGGAAAGCCTCGCTCTTCCGCCCTCTGACTCGCGACGATCTTATGCGCCTCTGGGAGATCCGCATGGCCCGAATACTCAAATTCAACTCCATTAAGGCAGAGGAGAAGATTGCCGCCCTTGAGTCTGAAATCGCCGGGATTGAGGATAACCTCGCCAATATGACCCGCTACACTGTGGAGTGGTTCACTCACTTGAAGGAGAAGTATGGGGAGCGTTATCCGCGCCACACCATTGTCAGAGGATTTGACTCTATCGAGGCTACGAAAGTTGCGGAGGCCAACAAGCGCCTCTTTTTTGACAAAGATGGTGGATTTATCGGTACCGGCTTGAAGGAGGGTGAGTTTAAGTTTGCCTGCTCTGATATAGACGATGTGCTGATAGTCTATCGTGACGGTACGTATAAGATAGTTAAGGTGCAGGATAAGCTCTTCGTCGGAAAGAAGATCATTCATGTTGCCCTGTTTAAGAAAAACGACAAGCGTACCATCTACAATCTGATATACCGCAACGGCGGCAAGGGGGGATTCTACTACAAGAAGCGCTTCTTCATCACCGGTCTAACC
>CAMWHX010000152.1 GCA_947174155.1 uncultured Porphyromonadaceae bacterium | reverse complement strand
CCGCCTGATAGGTGACGAGGCTTTCGAACGTATGAGGACACGCATAGCCTCCCTACTACGCAGGCACAGTGCGGACCGCTCCACGAGCCTTTGGCTCTCGGGCTGTCCGGGGGACAGTACCGGTTGGGAGGAACTGCATGCGCTTCTCCCCGGTATGCCTGTCACATTGGAAAACGTATCGCATGACGGGATATCGGCCGTGGCGGTGTATTCGCGAGACGTGCGTGTAGGCACTCTGCTGATGAACGAAGCCGAGAAGGCTATCCAACTTACGGACAACGCCCAAGTCACCGGCGCCTACGTGGCTGAGCAAAACAGCTATGGAGTCTGCGATGATATGTCGCTTAAGATCGTACTCTTCTATAATAAGGAGGAGGCCGACCATCAAGATGTTCCCGCATCGCCACACCCTGTCGCATCAGTGTCTCCGGCTTCCGAAGCGGACGCTTCACCCTGTATCAACCAAACCACATCCTCGATAGGACCGGTGACGCCGGAGCAGTCGGAGCGGGATGCCATGGTCTTCGCCCTTACCTCCGAATACAAGTATATACACCGCGGCGATCGCCCCTTAGTCCTGATCATGAATTAACCCGCTGCCCATAGCCAATATCCGTCTACCGAAGAGATCGGGAGAGGAATGCTCAGAGGCTACCGACCGGACCGGAAGACGCACCGTCCAGAGGTTACCGAACAGACTGGAAGAGGCGCGCCCCCGCGCCTCACCAGCCATCGCAGATGGCATCATATAGACAATAAAAATCAGATTATTTCCGGAATTACCGGAAATAATCTGATTTTATTTCCGGTAATTCCGGAAATAATTTGTAATTTTGTCCGTATGAAACGAAAAGAACTATTCCAAGGTCTGATTAAGACAATGCAAAGTGAGTTGCCCTTCTCGGTTATAGAGCGAGAGCTTGAATTACCAATCAACTCGGGACAGATAGTGACAGTGACCGGTGTGCGCCGCTGTGGGAAGTCCTCAATGATGAAGATTGTGGCCAATAAAATCGTGGCCTCCGGGGTAGAACGCGAGAGAATACTTTGGATCAACTTTGACGATGAACGTCTGGATGGCATGACGGGGGATGAACTCAATGAGGTCATACAAGCCTATCGGGAGATGTATCCCGATAGGAAACTGTCAGAAGCTTATATCTTCTTTGATGAGATCCAGGGAGTAGAGAGATGGGAACTGTTTGTGTTGCGTCTGTTTAAGACTTATTGTAAGAATATCTACCTCTCGGGCAGCAATGCCAAGATGCTCTCTTCGCAAATTGCTACCGCTCTACGGGGCTGGCCGGTGGAGTTTCAAGCTTATCCATTGTCTTTCAGTGAGTATATGAGATTCCGCGGAATTGATGCCTCGCCATATTCGGAAGAGGGTAGGGCACGACTGCTGACATATTGTCGGGAGTATATGCACAGCAGTGCATTCCCGGAAGTGGTTCTTATGAGTGAAAAGTCACTCAGGACAAGGAAGGTTCAGGGATATTTCAATACTATGCTTTTTCGCGATATGATAGAGCATTACCGCCTTTCGAGTCCTGAGACGGTTCGCTATTTTATCAAGCGTATTATGACCAATCTGTCTAAACCAACCTCTATCCACAACATATATAATGACCTGAAATCGCAGGGTAAGAGGGTGGATAAGAACAGATTATATGAGGTGGCGGATATGGGATGCGACATCTTCCTGTTTTTCAAGGTCAACCGATGGTCGGAGTCACCGGTGAAGGAGAATATGCGTCTACCGAAGTATTTTGTCATAGACAACGGCCTGCGGAACGCCGTGTTGCTACCTCAAAGCGATGATGACGGGAAGCTGCTTGAAAACAGTGTATTTCTTCATCTGCGTCGATATCTTGACCCATGGAGTAAGATCTCTTATTTCAATGAGGGGGTAGAATGTGACTTCGTTGTACAACAGGATGAACACATACAGAAACTCATACAGGTCTGTTGGTCACTATCCGATCCCGACACACGACAGCGTGAGATCCGAGGGATAAAGACAGCATCGCAGGTCACCGGTTGCCAAGATTGCACTATTGTCACTCTCGACGAATCGGACGAAATAGCGGAAGAGGACCTGAGAATCAAGGTGATCCCCGCCTGGCGATGGCTCCTCTCCAATCCATTCGAAGAGAAGTAGAGGCCAGTTATGAGGGGTGTAGAGGTGGAGGTTATTTGGGCGGGTAATCGTCTCTACGGAAACCTCTCACTCCTCACTACTTCATCTTGTCTGCCAGTACGAGGCCGCCGATGATCAGGGCGCAACCGATGTAGCCGAGGAGGTAAATCTTCTCGTCGAAGATGAAGTAGGCCGCTATCATGGTCACCAGCGGCTGCATGTAGAGGTAATTGTTGGCTGCGACGGGACCGATGAGCTTCATCGACTCGTTCCAGAAGATATAGGCCATCAGTGAGCACATCAGCGCCAGGAAGAGGAGGTTGAGCAGGAACTGCGGATGAGCCATTGAGAAGAGTTCCGGCAAGTGAAGCGGTTGATCCTGAATCAGAAGGAGCGGCAGGGCTGTCAGCACACCGTAGAAGAATAGCTTTCGGGTGATGAAGAAGGTGCTGTAATGCGGGATAAGACCCTTGATGGCAACCGCGTAGATAGCCCACGACAGTGCCGACGACAGAGCCAGCAGGTCACCAAACGGGTTGATCTCCAATCCCTCGCCCATCGCCAACGGCGCACTGAATATGACGCACCCCACACCTATGAAGGCTGCCGTGGAGCCTATTATGACTCCGCGCCCCGGCTTCATCTTGTAGACGACGGCCATCAGCAGGGTGGTGAAGAGGGGTGAGACGGCCGAGAGGAGGGAGACATTGCCGGTCGTGGTGTGGAGCAGGGCGTAGTTCTCGGTGATGAAGTAGAGGGTGCCGCTACATATGCCGCAGAGTATGAACTGCAATTCGTCACGCCACGAGCGCGAGGCGATGCGGCGGAAGGTGAATATCAGGAGCAGGAAGTATGCCAGGGTGAAGCGATAGATATATACCTCCACAGGAGTGAATCCCCCATCCTCCATCAGGACTTTGGTGGATATGAATGAGGAGCCCCATGCTATCACGGTAAGCAGGGCCGCCAGATGGCCTATCGGTTTGAGCCATTTTGTGTTTTTTCCTCCTGCCGGAGAGTTGGTTGTCTCCGGAGATTGAATAGTGCTCATGGTATGTGTCGGTCAGTAAGATACGTAATAAGGTCGTGGGGGGGGCCCCCACAAAACCGGGGGGGCGCCACAAAATTAAAAAATTTTAGTCAAAAATTCATCATACGCGGGCCGGGTTTTATTTTAAAAATTTTTGGGAAGAAAAAAACTCCAATGTGAAAATGAAAAATATTGTA
>CAMWHX010000151.1 GCA_947174155.1 uncultured Porphyromonadaceae bacterium | reverse complement strand
TATCCTCCATACGGGCGATGCTCGGACATGAGAGTATCGCCACTACGGAGATCTATGTCCACACGGACCGATCACGCCTTATGCAGGAGCTGATGGCTCATCATCCCCACTTCACCCGAGGAGAGTAGTCACATATCATGTTACTATCACCCGGGTAGAGGGAGGGTCGTACGCGGTGCGATCAGAATAAGCGGATTACAGATTCAGACTCCGTACCCAGGTCTCAGCCTGTGCCTCGGAGGGATTATTGAGCAGGCGTCCCTGCTGCCAATCGAGAGAGGGATAGGTCTTTTTGAGGACATCAACACTGTTGGTGATGGTGCTTCCTCCCGAAGTGGCAAAAGGTATGATGGCCTTCTCGCGCAGGTCATTGGCCTCAATCCAGGTGTTGATGACACGCGGAGCCTCATCCCACCAGATAGGATAGCCGACGAAGACCACATTGTATCGTGTCATGTCGGGCACTACGCCACCATGCAACAGCGGACGGGCTACGGAGTCCTTCATCTCTATTGAAGAGCGGGATTTGGGATTCTGCCAATCAAGATCAGCAGCTGTGTAGAGAGAGTCGGGACGGATCTCGTAGATAGTTCCGTTGGCCGCAGCTGCGATATATTCGGCAGCCTGACGTGTGGTGCCGGTAGCCGAGAAGTAGGCTACGAGTACACGGCTGCCATCCTGGACCTCACTCAGGGAGTCGGCCTTTTCGTTTTTGACAGAACCGGAACTGCCACAGGCGGCCACGGCAAGCAGAGCGCCGGCAGTAAGGAGTACATGCATTATATTCATACGACGTAAGTTACTTGTGGATATATGTGCATATAACGTGCCAAAATATCAATATATTTCACTAACTTTGCATCATGACAGAGAGAATTGAGGGAATATATCAGGCCAGATTTCTCCTTATCATAGGAGTCGTGCTTGCTCATATCGCATATCCGGACTGGCTGCCGGCACAGGAGCAGCAGATGAATATTGGAGTGTGGGGTATATTCAACTTCGTGCATCTTATCCTCAACCGCAGTGTGGTGCCCCTCTTTTTTATTGTCTCGGGAATGCTCTATTTCAGAGGTGTCAGGCGACTGACGGTTTCCTTGTATCTCCGGAAGTTGCGGAGTAGGGGAGTCACGCTGTTGATGCCATATCTGCTCTGGAACACTATCTGTCTGCTGACACTCTGGGCCCGCTGGCGCTGGGGTGGAGACGGAGGTTACGGGGTTTTCTTACCGGCTGGAGGAGTGGATTGGGGGCAGTTGGCCCTGATGTATTGGGCCTCCCCGGCGATGGATGGCTTGCCGTGTGCATACGCTTTCTGGTTCATACGCAACCTTATGGTTTTTGTAATCCTCTCCCCAATAGTGTGGATAATAGGGCGCAGTGTCCTCGCGACCACGGTCACGGTGCTGATATGTGCCCTGATGGGGAGCACGTATTGGTCGTTCCTATGGTTTGTCGTTGGGGGTTGCATGGGTATGCAGGGATGGCGGATACCGCGCCTGCGGAGAGGGTGGTTATACCTGCTGTGGATACCCGTGATGCTTTATGCCGGATACGTCGGACGTGCGGCTCAAGGGAGTCAATGGGTTGTAGTCATGCTCATCGTGACACTTATGGGGGGAGTCGTGATACGCTACCTCGCCGGAGTGATGTGGAGCAGACGAGAATATCCCCTGACAGCGCTGTGCGTATCATCCACCTTCATGATATACGGTTTTCATCAGATAGTGGCCCGACCCGTGACACAGTGGTGGATGACCCTGACCGGATACACTACATGGTACGGTGCCATAGCCACCTATCTTTGCAGTCTGACTACCATCCTCGCGATAAGCATCTCCCTATACGCCCTGTTGCACCGCCTGACCCCCGGCCTCCTTCGTCTGCTGACCGGAGGACGCACCTGACCCGTCCCCGGGCCGATACATTCGGTGGAAAAAGTGTAGCGGAGGGGTTATCATTCGGTCGAAAAAGTGTAACGAGATGGTAGTTATTCGGTGGAAAAAATGTAGCGAAGTGGTAGTTATTCGGTGGAAAAAGTGTTGGGTTACTTAACGAATTTGTCCTATACTGCAGATATGGTGGCCCTTATCTTTTTATTTTGTGAAGAACTTGAAACGCTTTACGGTATGTCCTATTGCGAATGCGATCATTAGGAACCCGATTTTACCGTGTATACCTCCCAATGGGGTGTGTCGCGGCTCTAAAAGCCAATGTATGAATGTGACTGTACCTGACAGGAAAGTCAGTACATACAGCCACCAAAGCAGACGGGTGGGGATTTTGAGTTTACTGAATTTCACCAACCATTTTTTCCATTGGAAATGAAGATAAATATGCCATATGATAAGGCACATGAAGGGGAGCGTTATCGTCACATGAATAATTACCGGTAAAGTTCCTCTGCTTGCCGTAGCTTCCAATTGTATGCTTGATGCGAGGACAATAGGAAGAAGAATCGCCAATGTCCAGTCACATATCCTTGTTTTTTGTGCTTTCTTCATATGACAAAATTATGTATTCTAAGCGAAATATCAAAGTATCTTGTGATTATAGTAGCATAGTGTGACGAGAATCATAACCTCATCATATCAGCGATTGAGGAACGTGTCAAGTCCTTTTCAGGGTTTCGATTTCGTATGTGAGGCCACGGTGCTCCTTCGTTTCGTTGAAGTTGGCTCCTATTAGATAGACGGTTCGGGAGTCCATGGCATAACGACCTGCATAGTCTCGATCATGTATTTGTGCCATCGCTTCCTCTACACTGCGGTTGAATTTGAACTCAAATATATACACATATCTGCCGGCAATAATTTCCAGGTCGCTTCGTCCCTTGTAACTGTGATGCTCGGAGATAGCGGGTGTGCCACTCAGAATGGCCAAAAGGTAGGTGACGGCACGGTACGTTGACTCACGGTGGTCCTCTCCGGGAATTGCTTTCAGTAGGGACCCTAATCTGGTCATGAAGTCATGTGGTTGGCCGCTGTAAAGATCTGTCTTGAAGTGCGTAAATCTGAATGGACTGTCAGGATCACGCACTTCAGGTACATATAGTGGAAGTAGTTGCTGATAGAAGCCTGTTTCCACCTCGCGGTTGGGAAAACGCAGCTCATAGAGGTTCATCTCACTGTGGTACTCAGCGATTGTCAGATAACCGGTCTGGAACATCAGCGGGATGGGATTGCTGTCGTCGAGGCCGACGGCTATAAGCTCTTCTCTTGTGCACATTTTCCCATTGAGGTCCGGCGGGAATGTGCCGCGTGCCTTTACACGTCTGGCAAGGAAGGTCGGAGTCCCGGTGTCAAACCAATAAGGATCTATCTTTTTCAGATCCAATGCGCAGAGGACACTGAAGGGATTATAAAGCCGGGACCCTTCTTCCG
>CAMWHX010000150.1 GCA_947174155.1 uncultured Porphyromonadaceae bacterium | reverse complement strand
AACGAGTTCATCCTCATTGCCGGGAGTCAGGGTGACGGCGGCAGCATTCTGCATGGGCAGAGTGAAGCCGATACCGCCATCAGCGAGATAGGTGAGCTTATTATATGTGGCGATCTTGTCACCGCGACGACCGTTGACCACGTTATAGAGAGAGGGCTTGTAGAGAGTCACCTGGCTGTATTTCACCTCCATCGGGCAGCTGAAGGTAACCGTCTCAAGGCTCTCAACGACAGTTCCGTCAGCGGGAGTCACAGCGGGAGCTGTGGGAGCGCTGATACGATACTGGTCGATAGTCTCGGCGTAGTTGGAATACTTCTTACCGTCATAGGTCAGCTCATAGCTGCCGGCAGGTACTGTCACGATATACTTGGTGAAGAAGTTCTGCACGTATTCG
This sequence comes from uncultured Porphyromonadaceae bacterium, assembly GCA_947174155.1. The sequence goes on along the minus strand of CAMWHX010000150.1, from coordinate 3,035 downwards.
GAGAAGTCCGCATCGGGAGTAAGGATAACCTTATTGCCCTCTGAGGAGATAGTGAAGGTCAGGACTACGTCAGTGGAGCTCTTGCCGATTACCATGGAAGCCTTGGCACCATCCTTGACAGAGATACCCTGACAACCGGTATAGGTCATCGTGATAGTCGGGAAGACGGGGAACTCCGACTCCTTGGGAAGAAGGGTGTAGGACTGATCGGGACCGGACTTGCCATCTACTACAGTATACTTAATCTCGAATGCAGGGGAATATGTGGCGTTGTCACCCGAGCCTGCCAGGAAGAACTTCTCGGGGAAGCTGAAGGTATACTCACCGTTGGATTCAACAGCCTCGGGGAGACGGAAGTTGTAATAACCTTTGTACAAGAACAGATCAGAGATGCTGAACTCGGCCAAAACCTCGTCACCACTCTTGAACTGAGCCTTCTCATTGGTGCCGGAGATAGTGCCGTCACCCTCGTCCTCACCACCGGCGAGCACGGGAAGCTCATTGATTTCCACACCGTCAAAAGGATAGAGCTTGATGGCAGAAATAGCTTTGGAAGCCACACTCACCTCACCGGGAGCGGGATCGAAGCGACCCACACCGTTGTAGTAGTTCAGTGTGGAGCCGAGTACAGCCGCACCATTGGAGGTAAAGGCTCCGTCAGGGATCTCCACAGTGTAGATACCGGCTGTCTCCTCATCGACACCGAAGACGAGATTCACGATGTTGCCGTCGAATACCTGCACTGCATCCTCATCAAGAGTATAGATGCTTGCGATAGTGCTGTCGTTGAGCTTCAGAGTGATGGGAGTAGCACAAGATGTGTCGACCTCCACAGTCTCTTTCATCATGAAAGAGAACTCACCGAGGATGCGGTCAAACACGAAGCCGCCAAACTGAGGATCGCCTGCGCTTACCAGCTTCTCAAACGAGTTGGAGGGAGCCACATAGTCGGGATCCTGATGAAGCACATACTCGATAGCCGGAGACTTCTCAGCACCGTCGAGTATGAAACTTCCCGCATCAAATTTGACAACGAGATCGCCTGCACCCTCGATTGCAACATCACCGGAGGCCGTGGGCATCGGTCCATAATATACGGTATTGCCAACGGCAGAACGGTATACGATGTTGGTGATCTCTGCACCGTTGAAGGTCACAGCCATTGTGGCGTCGTCAGACACCTTCACAGTCGAAACTCCCGGGAAGGAGATAGCGAAGTTGTTGGCATCAACCACAGTGCTTCCATTGGCGGGCTTGCCCACCCATGTTACTTCGTCTGCAACTGTTGCGACAGGTGCAGGCGCAGCATGGTTACTCAGCACTCCCTGGCTGACAGTGGCGGTCACTGCACCGACACCTAAAGCCAAAAGCGCACCGAGCATCATTGTAGTTTTTCTCATGCTTGATGGATTGTTAGTTAATTAATAATAGGATAGTTTTGACTGCAATATTAAGATTTTAAATTCATTCATGCAAATGATTTGTCGTTATTTCTTTACAACGGGCGTAAATATGACCAATTTTAACCCCTTTAGGCTAATTATTTATCAGAGAATCCGGTGGATTGATGAGATACACCCGTTCTGAGGCTCGTGTGAGAGCGGTATACAGCCAGCGGAGATAAGAAATATCTATGGTGTCGAGTCGCAGTCCCGCCATATCTATATACACATGGCGCCACTGCCCTCCCTGGGCCTTATGACATGTGACACAATAGGCATACTTGGCTTGCAAGGCATTGAACCACGGATCTTCGGCAGCGGCCATTATCTTCTCCCTCTCCCCCTTTCCCTGCTGAGCCGCAAGCACATGTGTAAAAAAGCGATCCATCTCCGCCTTGGGTATCGAAGGGCCCTCCGTCATCAGTGACCTGAGCATGAGCTTCCCCTGCATCCTCTCTTCGGTTGCGGGCAGATACAGCTCTACGTCGCAGAAAAAGCGGCCATACATCTTCTCAGCCCTGCCGACCCATTCTACGACGGCCACATCCCCGTTGGCGATAAAAGATTTCAACTTATTGCGTCCGCTCCAGTAATAGTCATTCTTTGATATCACGAGTCGATCTCCCTGTTGCAAGGGGGAGTCAGCATATATGACTTGATTGCGAATAGCCATATTATAGTCGTTGGCCCTCCGGTTGCTGCGCGTGATGATGAGTGTCTCCTCCGTGCCGACACTGCTCCACGAGGCTGAGAGAGTGTCGGGGAGGTCGTAGCCATCGACCACCCTGATGTCATCGAAGCCCCCCACCTCCAAGACGGGAGGTGTAACCGTGGCGGAGGGTTCACTACCCGGAGAGGTTATACCCGGTATATTGGGCAACTTCGGGGCATTAACAAATACACCACTCGTAAAAATAGACGGAACTGCCGGTTTCTCCTGCCTCTTCAAAGCCTCGGTCAGCACACGGCGTACGATACCGGCATTATGAAGTATACCGCTCTCCGCTCCCTGACGCACCGGGACATCAAGGGTATGAGAGACCGGAGAGAGGCCGAGGGCTCGGAGTTTATCCATGTTCATAGCCGGGGAATCCTCCTGACCGACCGGGGGAAGCTGGGCCGTATCGCCGATAAGGAGCATACGGCATCCGGGGGCGCTGTAAACGTATCTGATCAGATCGTGAAGGAGTCCGGTGACTCCGTTGTCGGTGATAAGTGAGGCCTCGTCGACCACAAAGATGGTATCCGTATCACGGTTAGGCGACAGCACTACTCCTCCTCCCGGCTGCTGATGATAGATGCGGCGATGGATGGTGGATGACTGTCCGGCAGACATTCCTCCAGCCACCTTGGCGGCACGCCCTGTCGGTGCCAGCACTACAGACTTGACCTTCGACTCGCGGAGGGCCTTGACGAAGGCTCCGACGACTGAGGTCTTGCCGGTGCCGGCATAGCCGTTGAGCACGAATGCTCCCCCCGGGGCAGGATCGGAGGTAAAGGCAGCCAGTGACATGACAAGGGAGGTCTGTCCCGGTAGAGGATCAAAGGGGAGATTGGCCAATATTCGGCCGGCAAGTTCGCGTCGTTCGAGGG
>CAMWHX010000149.1 GCA_947174155.1 uncultured Porphyromonadaceae bacterium | reverse complement strand
TTTCTTCAATCGTTCGATGTAACAACTCGATCAGATCCCGCTGTCCATCGATGACGAGTAGTATTCGGAGTGGGTAGAATATACCGAGATGAGGGAGGCGACCTATGTCCCCGACGAGGATTGACTCTCCGGTGACTTAGGGGAAGATCACTCATACGAAGCCACTAAGATCGAGATTGATATTTTTATTTACTTAACTGATATATTCTTATGTTGAAACGCTACCTGATGGCCCTCGCGGCCATAGTGTGTGTCGCTACGGGTCTGAAGGCCCAATGCACCACGGAGCCGGTCCTCCTTCAAGAGGACTCTCAGAATGTCGTGATATACTATCACGCAGATCAGGGCAACAAGGTTCTGGCCGGTCAGCCCGCCTCTGAGCCTATTTACGCCCATACCGGTGTGCTCCTCTCCAACGCTTCGAGCGATAGTGACTGGAAGTATGCCCCCACCTGGGGCGACAACTCCCCCAAATATCAGCTGCAGTATGTCAGCCCTAATCTCTGGAAACTGGAGATAGGGGATATCCGCAGCTATTACGGGATCTCCAACCCGGCTGAGAAGATCAAGAAACTCGCGTTCGTCTTCCGTAATGCCAACAACACCAAGGAGGGTAAGACAGCATCCGGCGGCGATATCTTCGTCAATATCTCTGATGCCGGCTTGCAAGTGTCGCTGGAGAGCAACCTCGACGGTACCGTCATCACCCCCGAGACTGCTACCGTGACCTTCCGCGTCGGCTCTACACAGCCCGCCGACCTCTCCCTGACCATTGGCAACGATGTCATAGCCGAGACTGCCGGCGGCACCCTGCTCGAAACTCAGTATACCTTCACCGAGCCGGGCAACTACAAGGTGACCGCCACTGCAAAGGCCGACGGCAAGTCGAAGAAAGCCACCCTGCGCCTCTACTACGCCATCCCCTCCGAGGAGCGAGAGTATCCCGGTGGTGGCGAACCGGTCATGGGAGCCGTGCGTCAGCCCGATGGTGATGTTATCTTCTGTATCGCAGCCCCCGGCAAGCTCAACGCTGTCCTCGTAGGCTCATGGGATGACTATGAGATTCTGGAGCAGAACAACATGTATCGTTACGACTACAACGGCTTCACATACTTCTGGAAGAATGTCAGTGGTCTGGATGAGAGCTCCATGTATATGTACTACTACCTCATCGACAGCACCAAGTCTGTCGGTGACCCCTACGCGCGTCTGGTGCTCGATCCCTCCAATGACAAATATATCCCCGAGGAGGTATTCCCCAATCTCCCGGCATACCCCTCTGACAAGGTGAGCAGTGTCCCTCTGGCCATATATCAGGAGAATATCAATGATTACGTCTGGCAGGTGACTGACTTCGTGGCTCCCGAGCCTCAGGATCTCATCATCTATGAGCTCCTCTTCCGTGACTTCACCGGCACCGAGGGAAAAGCTTCGGGCAACGGCACCGTGCGTCAGGCTCTGGAGAAGATTGAATACCTCAAGAAACTTGGTGTCAATGCCATCGAGGTACTCCCCATACAGGAGTTCAACGGCAACAACTCCTGGGGCTACAATCCCAATTTCTACTTCGCTCCTGATAAGGCTTACGGTACTCCCGACGATTATAAAGCCTTCATTGACCTCTGCCACGAGAACGGTATCGCGGTTATCCTCGACGTCGTCTTCAATCAGGCCGACTGGCTCCATCCCTGGTACCAGCTCTACAGCGTAGGGGAGAATCCTTTCTTCAACGCCACCGCCCCCCATGCCTACAGCGTGCTCAACGACTGGAACCAGGGTTATCCTCTGGTGCGCAAGCAGTGGAAGGATATGCTGCAGTACTGGCTGCGTGAGTATAAGGTCGACGGATTCCGTTTTGACCTCGTGAAGGGTCTGGGTGACAACGACTCCTACGCCAACAGCGGCGATAGCGGCACGAATGCCTACAACGCCTCCCGCGTGGCCAACATGCGCGAGTGGCAGAAGGCAATGCTCGAAGTCAACCCCAAGGCTTACGTCATCAATGAGAATCTCGCCGGAGCCCAAGAGGAGAATGAGATGGCCGAGACAGGTATGCTCAACTGGGCCAACCTCAACCATGCCGGTTGCCAATATGCTATGGGATACAGCAGCAGCTCCTCCCTCAACCGTATGCTTGCCACCTATGACAGCCGCACCTGGGGCTCTACTGTCAGCTACCTCGAATCGCACGACGAGCAGCGCCTCGCCTACCAGCAGAACACCTACGGCGACACCGGTGTCAAGGGTGATCACGCAGTCTCCATGCAACGTCTCGGCTCGGCAGCAGCCCAGATGATCATGGTGCCCGGTGCACACATGATCTGGCAGTTTTCCGAGATGGGTAACGCCCAGAGCACCAAAGACAACAATGGTGGCAACAACACCAGCCCCAAGAAGGTCGATTGGGCCCTCCTCGATGATCCGGACAACAAGGGTCTGTATGACAACTATTGTCAGCTAATCAACGTGCGCATGGCCAACCCCGAGCTTTTCAGCAAGGAGTCTACAGCCAAGGTTACTTGCAGCGGCTGGTCCAAGGGTCGCCGCGTGACTTTGGCCAACGAGGGTAAGGAGCTCTTCACAGCCATCAACCCCAACGTCACGGGTAACCTCACCCTGACCGGCTTCGACTTCGCCGTCAAGGATAACTCCAACTACGTTATCGTATCGCAGTCTAACGGCGCAGGATGCACCTTTGATGCCGAGGCAGGCACGATCACCGTTCCCGCCAACTGCTACGTGACCATCGCCTCCAAGAATGTAGTCTACGATCCCTCCGGCGTCAACGGCGTCGAGAGCGAGCAGGGCACCTTGGCCGTCTACGGCTGTGCCGGCAAGCTGACCGTAGCCTCCGCCGAGGCCCCCGTGCAGGTTTACAGCATCGATGGCCGCAAGGTAGCCACTATGCAGGCCGGTGAGAGCATCGATCTCCCCGCCGGTATCTATGTCGCCGTCAGCGGCGCGGAGCGCGTGAAGCTCCTCCTGTGATAAGGATATAAGGATACACAAAAAGAGTGGCGGCATCCGCGCGGATGCCGCCACTCTTTTTGACGTTGAATGTGTTATTCAGACGAATTTTGCGAGATCTGTCATGCTCATATCGCCGGTCTCCATGAAGGTCTGGTGAAGGGCGAAGGCAGCCTTGAGGTAGTGGGGAGTGTGGGGAATACCGGACTTGGTAGCCAGCTTGATATAATCCCACAGCAGCTCGCGATACATCGGGTGAGCGCAGTTTTCGATGATTGTCTCAGCGCGCTGGCGGGGATCCTTGCCGCGCAGGTCAGCGACACCCTGCTCAGTGACGAGAACCTTGACGGAGTGCTCGCTGTGGTCGACGTGAGACACCATGGGGACGATAGCCGAGATCTTGCCACCCTTCTGGATTGAGGGGCAGGAGAAGATCGAGAGGTAGGCGTTGCGGCAGAAGTCAGCGGAGCCACCGATACCGTT
>CAMWHX010000148.1 GCA_947174155.1 uncultured Porphyromonadaceae bacterium | reverse complement strand
TGCCCGGCCTTAACGCCGCCTTTGTCGACGTGGGGCATGAGAAAGACGCTTTTCTTCATTATCTCGATCTCGGGCCCCAGTTTCATACCTACACCAACTATATCGACGAGGCCTTCGCCCGTCCGGATCGGATGCCCGATATCTCCAAGTATACCCCCCAGCCCGATATACCCAAAGGCGGTGCGGTAGCTGACGTGCTCGCCCCCGGCCGACGCTTGCTCGTGCAGATCGCCAAGGAGCCTATATCCTCCAAGGGCCCCCGTCTGACCACTGAACTCTCGCTGACCGGACGCTTCATGGTGCTTATGCCCTTTGGCGACAAGATCTCCATTTCGCAGAAGATCAAATCTACTTAGGAGAAGGTACGCCTGCGTCAGCTCATCAGCAGCATAAAGCCCAAGGGATTCAGCGTCATAGTGCGCACTTCGGCCGAAAACAAGCGTGTGGCGGATCTCAACGCCGAGATGCGTTCACTGCTCAAGACCTGGAACGACGCCATCACCAAACTCCAGACCACGGCTCCTCCGGCTCTCGTCTACGAGGAGGAGTCTCGCGCCGTCGGACTGATACGAGATATCTTCAACCCTAACTTTGAAAATATCTACGTCAACGAAGCCAAGACTTTCGAGCAGATACGAGAGTATGTGCGTATCATTGCCCCTGAAAAGGAGGAGGTAGTCAAACTCTATTCCAAGGATACTCCGATCTTTGACCACTTCAATATCACACGCCAGATCAAGAGCAGTTTCGGCAAGACGGTATCATTCAAGAGTGGAGCCTATATCATCATCGAGCACACTGAGGCTCTCCATGTCATCGACGTCAATTCCGGCAATCGCTCAAAGGCCTCGGCTGACCAGGAGTCTAATGCACTTGAAGTCAACATGCGTGCCGCTGATGAGATCGCACGCCAGCTTCGCCTGCGCGACATGGGTGGCATCATCGTCATCGACTTCATAGATATGAACAAGCCGGAACATCGCCAGCAGCTCGTTGACCATATGCGTGAGGTGATGGCCAATGATCGTGCACGCCACAACATCCTCCCCCTGAGTAAGTTCGGACTGATGCAGATCACCCGCCAGCGTGTGCGTCCGGCCCTCGACATCACCACCGAGGAGACATGTCCCTCTTGTTTTGGCAAGGGAGAGGTCCAGCCCTCTCTCCTCTTTACCGACAAGTTGGAGGAGAAAATCGACTATCTGGTCAATCATCTCCAGGTCAAGAAGTTTGTAATGTATGTCCATCCCTACGTAGAGGCATATATCAAGAAGGGGGTCTTCTCACTTTACGGCAAGTGGAGACGAAAATACGGTCGTACGGTCAAGGTCGTAGCCGACGAGTCACTCCAATATCTGCAATACAAGGTCATCGATGACAATGACAAGGAGATAGACCTCAAAGAGGAGAGTGACATCAACAGCAGCCAGACCAAACGCCACACCAAAATCAAAAATCGAGATAAAGAAGAAAACAACGCATAAGATAAATTGCGGATGCTGCCATAACGGTGACATCCGCAATTTTTTTTAAGTTCCTACGGTGTCGGGCTTGCTATGTTGTTCTTTATTTTTTTTGGATGATTTCTAAGGATTTATTTGCAAATGTTCTAAAGATTAGTTAATTTTGCACGTTTAAGACCTCATATTCCATCGTTTCACTGCCGGAAATCGGAAAAACCGGTAAATACGACACCAAGACAACATATGACACAGAAAAGATATATAGCAGTCCTGCTGGGGTTATTACTGAGTGCCTTCGCTATGCGCGGGCAGTCAGTGGCGCTGAAGACTAACCTGATAGGTGATGCTCTCCTCTCGCCCAACGCGGCGATTGAAGTCGGTCTCGCCCCTCGATGGACATCCGAAGTGTCGGGGCAGTTCAACCTCTGGAGCGTGGATGGTCACAAGTGGCGCCATTGGGTTGTGCAGCCGGAGCTTCGCTACTGGTTGTGCCGCCGTTTTCAGGGACATTTCTTTGCCGCCCATCTTCTGGGTGGGGAATACAATATGGGCCATCTCGGACTGGATATAAACTTTCTCGGAACCAATCTGAAACCTCTCAACACTCACCGGTATGAGGGGTGGGGCCTCGGTGCCGGTCTTGCTTACGGTTATGCCTGGGCCGTGCATCCCCACTGGAATGTAGAGGCAGAGATAGGTCTCGGATATATCTTCGCCAAATATCGTGAGTATCCCTGTGCCGAGTGTGGAACCGAGACCGGTCGCGGCAATCACAACTATGTCGGGCCGACCAAGGCTGCCCTCAACCTCGTATATCTTTTTTGATCCTGCATATGCTTTACCGTCAATTCCCCATGAGATTTATTCCATTGGCCTTTATAATGGCCTCAACGCTGAGCGCAGCCGCGGAGAGCAACACTCAGGCCTTGCATATTTCGGATCTAAAAGTCTTGAAGGCTGACTCCGCGATGGTCATCAATTTTACCATCGACCCCGCGCAGTACCGCCTGAAATCCAACAGATACGTCACCCTGACTCCGGCGATGGTCTCCGAGAGTGATACCCTTCGTCTCCCCTCCATGACCATGGCCGGTAAGAATGCATGGATGGGTGAGGTCAGACGTGGTGGCCGTCGTCCCGATCTCTTCCGTGCCGGCAAGGATGCCTCGATTAAGTATTCGCAGACTGTCGATTTCAAGAAGTGGATGGACAACTGCGATATAGTCATAGTTGCCGATACACTCAACGAGTGCAAGTGCGAACCAGCGGCCGGGACTTTGGTCCCGGTGGCCGAGATACGCCATCCCGAGAAGCCTGAGGCCGTACCTGTGGTATACAATTACAAAGCCCCTACCGCAGCCGCCGCCAAGATTTACAACCTGAGCGGAAAGGCTAACATTGTCTTCCGTGTAAACAAGACCGATATCAACTGGAACTACGGGCGTAACTATGCCGAACTCGATTCCATCCTGCAGTCTATACGCGTAGTGGACGATAACCCGGATGCAACGGTCGAGAGTATCACTCTGACCGGTTATGCGTCTCCCGAGGGCCCGTATGCCAACAACGTGAGACTTGCCAAGGGGCGTACCGAGGAGGTGCTCCGTTATGTGAAGGCTCACTCATCTTTCACATCAGACATATTCCACACCGCGTCTGTGCCTGAAGACTGGGAAGGGCTGAAGAGATGGCTGGTCGAGCATCCGGAGTTCAGCCGTTCCGCTGAGATCATTTCATTTATAGACCGCGATACTCCGATAGAGACGCGTAATGACCAGTTGCGTCGACTCTTCCCGGAGGAATACAAGTATCTCCTCGCATCTGTCTATCCTGAACTGCGCCATACTGATTACGTGATCCGGTATCGCGTGCGTGCCTTCGACTCCATCGAGGACCTCCGGAGAGTTTTCGCCACCCGTCCGCAGCATCTGTCGGAAAGTGAGTTCTTCACGCTCGCTAATTCCTATCCCAAGAATTCTCCTGAATTTGATGAGGTAATGAT
>CAMWHX010000147.1 GCA_947174155.1 uncultured Porphyromonadaceae bacterium | reverse complement strand
TGGTTAATTTACGTGGATTCTTTTCTCCCGGGATTGCAGGGTATCACCCCGCAATCTTTCGCTTTTTATGGATGCAAAAATAGCTATTTTTCTGCAATTATCCGGCATAGCTGCAATATTTCAGTCCCAAAAGGGCTTCTGAGCCGGTTATACCCTGCAAGCGAGTGTAATTTTGAATGTTGAATTTTGAATGTTGAATTAAGTCGCCGCTTTTCGAGATTAATCTTGATTCTCCCGATTAATCCCGATTAATCGAGAAAACCCGGATTAAACCCGTCCATCCCCAATTCAAAATTCAACATTCAAAATTCAAAATTCGTCAACGAGTTCCGAGTAGAGGCGGTCGAAGGTCTCCCGGAGGTCATCTGTCACTCCGGGATGGGGGCGCGATGTGGTCAGGGAGGCGCTTCGCACTGCCGTGAGCCAGCGAAACCGTTCGTGGACCTCCAACTCGCCGATGGGTCCCGGACATCCGGCCGCAACCCTCTCAAATCCCGCCAGCTGCTCCCGCACAGCCTCCGTGTCACACTTCGGAAAGAGCGCTTTCAGCCGGCTTTCACACAGGGAGATACGCACGTACAGCCATCGGCGGCGCTTACACATCATGACAAGCCCGACGTTGATAAACTCCTCCCGCTCGACCCGTGGCACGCAGCGCACGACAGCGTATTCATACAGATAGCGAGGCTCTGACGGAGTGTCTACATAGTTGCCACTTCCCCCCCCGGCGTCAATGCTTTGAGGCATACACTTCCTTTGCATGGGCGATAAAGATTTTGGAGTTTCGAAGTCGTGTAGTCAGGAAATCATAATACACCCGCCGCTGGTCTTCGGCCGGGAGAGGAGTGCCGGAATTTTCGAGCCAATCCTCGGGTATCGCCTCCACTATCGTACCAAGGACCTCAGGGGTAAGACGCGTGTGCATATCGGCGTCCGCTTCGTCAAGCCGTGAGGCAAAGGCTATCATGGCGTGATCCTTAACGTATGGGAAGGGGCTCCCGGCACCCTTCTCACAGTCAGACCAGGCATGATGGAAATAGAGCGACGCCCCGTGGTCGATGAGCCATAACTCACGGTTCCACAGGAGCATATTGGTATTGAGATGTGTACGGTCTATGTTAGTCAGAAAGGCATCGAGCCACACCAACCGGGAGGCTGTCATGGCGTCCGGGCGATTGACTGCCGTGTCCCAAGTGAGGGCACCGGAGAGGAAATGAAGCCCGAGATTGAGTCCCTGACTCCCACGGAGCAGGTCCTGAATCTCTTCATCTCCTTCGGTACGTCCGAAGTCCTCGTTGATGTCGAGCAGTATAAGTTCGGGTACGCGAAACCCTGCGGCGCGCGCTACCTCTGATCCGATAAACTCTGCTATGAGAGCTTTGGTGCCGTGTCCGGCACCGCGAAACTTGGCTACATATCTGAATCCGTCATCGGCCTCGACAAGACCGGGCAACGATCCTCCCTCCCTGAGGGGTTGCATATAGAGGGTCATCTGCTGGCGTCGGATATCCAAATTCGATTTTGATTCCAATCTATATAATTTTGAATGTTGAATTTTGAATGTTGAATTGGGAAGTTTCGAGGTTAATCCCGAAAAAGCGCCCCCAATTCAACATTCAACATTCAAAATTCAAAATTAGTTTACGTTCTGGACGTAAACTTCGCGACCAGCAGTGACATGACCGGTGTCAGGTAGTTGAAGATACAATAAGGCATGTATGTGAGTGTGGCGACCCCAAGCACAGTGGCCTGTGTCACACCGCATGAACTCCATGGAATCAGGGGGGAGGTTGCCGACACTGCATCTTCAAGGGAGCGGCTCAGCAACTTCGGTTCGAGCTTGCGACGCTTGAAGAGGGGACGAAACATATTGCCGTTGATGATCAGCGACAGATACTGGTCGGCAGTCGTGGCGTTGAGGGTGAGTCCGGTAGCGACGGAGGCTCCTACGATTCGTGTGCGACCGCGCAGGCGTCCAAGCAGAGGCTTGATCAGAGCGCCGAGCATACCGGTGCCGATCATGACGCCGCCGAAACACATGGCACACAGAATCAGGAATACCACTCCTCTGATTCCCCATACTCCCCCGGTAGCTATAAGCTCATCTATCTCGGAGATGCCGGACGTGGGAGCGAAGCCGTGCCACATCACTCCGATGACCTCCTCCGCACCGGTGATTACGTCCGGCTGCCAGATAAAGGTGGCCACCAGACCGACCAGTGCGCTGACTCCGAGTGTAAGAGTGGTATTGACTCGAAGAATGAGCATCATAATCGTTATACCGGGCACGATCAGTAGCCACGGGGTGAGATTGAAGACCATTCCTAATTGCTCACCGAGCTTGGAATGGGCATCTCCGGGAGAATCGACGAGGAGTCCCCGCAGGGCGAAGACGATCATGGCGACAGCCATTGCCGGCATTGTGGTCGTCATCATATTGCGGATATGCTGGAAAAGGTCCACACCACAGGTGGAGGAAGCGACGACCGTCGTGTCGCTCAGGGGTGACATCTTGTCGCCGAAGTAGGCACCGGAGATTATCGCCCCGGCTGTCCACCCGAGGGGCTGCCCGAGGGCACTCCCGATACCGATAAAGGCTACGCCGACGGTAGCGATCGTAGACCATGAACTCCCAGTCACTACAGAGACGATGGCACTGATACCACACACAGCCGCCAGAAACCATGTGGGACTGAGCATATCGAGACCGTAACGGATAAGGAGGGGTACCGTGCCGGAGGTCATCCACGTGGTCGACAGCAGCGCTATACAAATGAGAATGGGGATAGCGGGGAGCACCTGTCCGGCACTGCGAAGCATACCTGCACGCAGTCCTCGACTGCCTAAGGAGCGACTCCTCGCCGCACATCCGAGACACACCACAGAGGCCCCGAGAAGAGCCCACGGAGCCCAATCGGCTGTGGAAAGGGGCCCGGCCAGAACGATGGCCAGCCCTATGCCTATGAGAAGAGTGAGAATCGGTATGAGCGCGGTCTTCCATCCCGGAACTCCGCATGCACTCTCAGGCAACACTCGCGCTGCGCGGGCGGACATACCTAAGATCAAGGTTTTTCGTCTATTCAGTATTTTCACATCAAAATATACGCTGAAAGCCCCCTTTTATTGTCACAGTGAGGGGTTCATAACAATATTTAAAGAATTTTAGACCATCTTCCCCTCCGGCTGTCCGAGGACTTTAAAACAGAAGCTCCCTGCCGAGCACTATCACAGTGTAAGGCGGGGAGCGCATTGTTGCATTGATATGCAAGGAGAGCTTTTCGTCTTGCTACGTCAGTCTCTTCGTTAAGGACCGGCACCCTATTTGGAAACCGGGATGCCTGTTCGCTATGGATTAGAAACACGATGCCTGTATTCGACAGGTTAATTCTTTTGGTCAAATCCTCTTTTTCGGGGTCAAAGTTAGACATAAAAAAATTCCCCTACAAACGCCTGTTTCCTAAAAAAGTGGATAACTCTCCTAAA
>CAMWHX010000146.1 GCA_947174155.1 uncultured Porphyromonadaceae bacterium | reverse complement strand
GCGGGAGTACTACCACGATCCCTATTACCAGACCGTGGCGGTGCGTCGTCCGATACAGCTTAATGTGACGCCTAATGACCTGACGGTTAACGTCAAGGAACTTCCGAAGCCTGTCCCGGCGGATTTCTCGGGGGGAGTAGGGCAGTTCTCTATATCCTCCTCATTCGATACCTCGAAGGCTCTACACGCCAATGAGGCAGCGTCGATTGTGTATACAGTCACCGGGTCAGGTAATATCAAGTACGTGCATCTGCCGGATCTTAATGCCCTCTATCCCTCGGAACTTGAAGTCTATTCCCCCAAGACCGATGTGCAGGCGAAGGCAGGAGCCTCCAACGTGAGCGGTACCGCCCGGTTTGACTATTCCTTCATGCCTATGGAGGAGGGTAGTTTCCAGATCCCGGCGGTCCAGTTAGTATACTTTAATCCCACTACCGGCACATATCAGACTGTCAGTGCCCGGGGTTATGACATTCAGGTAGGAAGAGGCAGAAACACCACGGCCTCTCAGACGCGTGACCGTCTGAAGTTTGATCCTCAGCTTATGCCTGAGACTTCACTTTCCCAGTCACACGTGCCGTTTGTATACCGCTGGGGATACTGGCTCTTCTATCTCGTACCGTTCCTCCTTCTGGCGGCAGCTGTGATTATATATCGCAAACAGCTGGAGCAGCGCGCTGACCTGGTCGGACTTCGAAGCCGTAAGGCCGGTAAGGTTGCTGCCCGCAGACTGCGCAAGGCTAAGGCCTGCATAGCCTCCAATGATTCGCATAAGTTCTACGAGGAGATGCTGGCTGCCCTCTGGGGATATCTTGGTGACAAGCTCAAAATGCCCACTTCGGAGCTGAGCCGAGAGAATGTGTCTGGTGTACTTGACTCCAAGGGTATTCCCGAGGAAGATATCAAGGCTCTGGTCGAGGTTCTTGACGATTGTGAGATGGCACGCTACGCGCCGGCCTCGACAGGGAAGACACTCCAGCAGACCTATGACCAGGGAGCCGAGGTCATCAATACCCTTGAAGGGGCTTTCAAAACACGTTAAATCTAATCTCCTCTTCAAATATGCGTATTAAATCATATATTGTAGCTCCGGCCGTCGCGTTGCTTCTATCTGCTTCCGGTGAGTCTGCACGTACGAACGCACTGGCTCCCGCCGACTCAGCCTACAACGCCGGGCGGTATGCAGAAGCTATAGAACTCTATCAGGCCGTCATGAATAAGGAGGGGACATCCGCTGCCTCCCTCTTTAATCTGGGTAATGCCTATTATCAGTCCGGCGATCTCGGTAATGCTCGCCTCTGCTATGAGCGTGCGCGGCGTCTCGATCCGACATCATCGGAGATCAACAATAATCTGAATTATCTCGCGTCGAAAGTAGAGGATGCCAACCGCGCGGATCTTGCTGACAAGAAGATAGCCGTGACTCAGAGTGAGAAGTCATTCTTTGATACGCTTCATCAGTATGTGGCCCTTGACCTGTATACAGACAGTTGGGCGCGAATGGCTGCCATAGCCTTCATACTGCTTCTCGTGTGTGTGGCCTTCTACCTGTTTGGTCGGAGTGTACCCCTGCGCAAGGTCGGATTCTTCGGGGGTGGCCTCATGGCCATGTTCGCCACGGTCTTTGTGATATTTGCCTTTACCGGGGCCAAGGCTGTCGAGCGTCATGACAGCGGAGTGGTGATGGCTTTCAAGACACCTCTGCTGACCGAGCCTCAGCTTGACTCCAAGGTAGCCACTTCCCCCCTGCACCGAGGCACAAAACTCCAGATTCTCGCTGAGGAGGAAGGCCCCGACGGAGACGCAGCGTGGTTCAAGGTCCGACTAAACGACGATATCGTCGGTTGGATTCCGGGTCGGGACTTCGCAGTTATTTGACCACTAAACCGTTAGGAAAGGTTTCCGGAGTAGCAGGAATTGTTCGGGGTGAAATATATGTTTTACAACATCAAAAAATGTTACCCGTAAATTTGGTAGTGTTGCCCGAAATGCCTAAATTAGCGGAAAAATTAACAGAATAACACTAAACACTTAAATACACTTACCATGAGCAAGACGATTTCATTCAACGAGCTGCGCAGACTCAAAGACAGTCTGCCCGACGGAGCGACTCACCGTATCGCTGACCAGCTGAACGTTACCGTGCAGACTGTACGCAACTACTTCGGCGGCGTCAACTATCAGTTCGGCAAGAACATCGGTATGCATATTGAGCCGGGTCCCGACGGTGGTATCGTAGTGCTCGACGACACTACTATCTACGACATGGCATGCAAGATCCTCGAAGAGGAGGCAGCCAAGAAAGCTTGATAAGCAGATAAGTCTCAGGTATGGACACCCCCTCCACTTCGATCCGTATAGCAGTCCACACTCCGGATGTGGCCGCCGGACTAAAAGAGCGCCTGGAAGCTCATGGTATCTCTGTCGTGTCGACACCTCTGAGTGTCAGCGGCGTTGATGCCGTGGCTCTTGACGTGTCTGCCGATGCTCTGGCGTCTGCTATTAAGATTGTGGAGAGCGGTCGTCTTATGCCCATGATGGCTGAGGAGATGAACCTGACGGGAATGAGCCGCGAGGTGCTCATTCCCGTAGATTTCTCCGACCTCAGTATGACAGCCGTTACTCTCGGCTTTGGTTTGGCACGCCGTCTTGGTGCCAAGGCCGTGGTCGTACACGCCTATCCCTCTGCTGCTCTGGCTACCGCGGTCTCTTCCAATCCTTTCCCCGGGGATCTGACTTTCGAGTCTGATTTCCCTGTTATTTCCGAGCAACCCGATTTCGGACGTGACGCCGAGCTATCCATGAGACGCTTCGCTGCTCAGATTGATGTGGGTATCAAGGAGGGTAAGATTGATGCAATCCATTATTCGACTCTTTGCGAATCGGGAGTGCCGGAGGAGGTAATCAAGGAATGTTGCCTTATGCGCGATCCGGTGCTTGTCGTGATGGCCACACGTGGTCGCGAACGTCGAGCCCAGGATCTTGTCGGTAGTGTGACAGCCGAAGTGCTTGACACTTGCCGTGTCCCGGTCTTCACCGTGCCTGACGGGTATGCGGTGGAACGCGTGGAGAGTATCCGCAAATTGGCTTTCTTCTGCAATCTTGACCGTCAGGATGTCATGTCTATCGACTTCCTTATGCGTCTTTTCGACTTCCCGGATGTCGAGGTTGCCCTTGTCCCTGTCTCCGCTCGTGAAGAGCAGCATGACGCCGGCCGGCTGGAAGCTTTCCGCGAGTATCTGATCCGGAATTATCCCGAAGCGGAGTTTACACTTTTCCAAAGCAGCGCCGGTTCCGACTTCCGTACATCCATCTCCAACTTCCTCCACGATGCGGGTATGCAGCTACTCATCGTGCCCAATAAGCAGCAGAATATCTTCCCTCGATGCTTTACTCCCGGGATTCCTCACCGAGTGCTGTAGGACCGTGCTATACCAATGCTTGCGCTCCCCGTCTGAGGGGATGATATCAGAGACTTCACAGC
>CAMWHX010000145.1 GCA_947174155.1 uncultured Porphyromonadaceae bacterium | reverse complement strand
GGTGGCATCAAGGTTCGGGCCATCACCGAGGTGCAAGGCCCCATCTCACAAAAAGGAGGGCCTGAATTTGCAAAAATGGCACAATCTGCCCAAAAAAGTTAATGGGGTGTTGTGATTTTAAAAAAATTGTTGTAATTTTGCCGTTGTTCAACCAAAAATCTTCATAATTTAACCGAAGTTTATGAAACACTCTTTACTACTCCTTGCCGCAGCGACCATCGTGGCTCCGGCTATGATGGCCCAGCACGCTCCCAGACCATCAGTTGAAATCCTCGATCTCCCCTCGGGTATCAATGCCGTTTCCCCCGCACAGGGTTTCGTGGATGTATCCCCTAATGCCAGCCCCCGCGGTGTAGGTGAGATCACCTTCACCTTCAGCAGAGCTCCGGAGATCAACCGCAGCTGTACCGCCGAAGCCAAATGCTGGTACAACGGTGAGGTCAATCCCATCTCTACAGCTACTGTAGCTAATGCCGCTGTCGACCAGATGGGTGACCCGACTGCCTCGGTGACATTTGCCGGCCCCCTCACCAAGCCCGGCACATACCACGTGGAGATCCCCGCAGGTATGTTTAATGTCAACGGAGCCGCCTCTCCCGCCGTTGCCCTTAACTATGAGATCTATGACCTCTACAGTCTGACACCGGCCCCCGGAGTGGTAGATAAGCTCTCTGAGATCCATCTCCTCTTCCCCCATGCCGATGAAGTGCGCATCAACAGACAGTCATCTGTCGAGCTGATGCTCGTCGGCAGCGACAATATGTATCCTCTGGGATTCAATATAACCTCAGAGAAACCCGATGGTCCCAAGAATCTTGTTGTCATGACCGTGGCAGGTGGAATCACTACCCCCGGCACATACCTCTTCCACTGTGTGTCGGATGCCTTCTCCGCCATCACCTACGGCCCCAACTATGACACCGATCCCACAGACTATACCGTCTGGGACACTTCGGAGATCGTACGCCACTATCAGGTAGCCGACTTCCCTGCTCCCGAAATTGACCCCGAAGAGGGTGAAGTCTACAGCTTCAGCAAGTTTACACTCACTCTCCCCTCCGACTTCCAGCTCTTCATGGTCGACAACATGACCACCAGCTACATCTATCCCCTCCTCCCCGACGGAAACAACGGCCCCGAGGTTATCGCACGCGTCAAGGCAAGCCGTGACTGGGACATTGCTGACAAAGTCTTCCTCAACGTCGTGGGTGACGAACCTGTCAAACCGACTCCCGGTGAATATGTGCTGGTGCTTTCAAACGCTCTTATAAGCGGTATGTATAACGGCAACTTTGTCAACACCGTCTCCTATCGCTATATCTACAATGTAGTGGCTGATCCCACTTCCGTGACCGGTATCCGTGTCGAGAAGCCCGTCCTTCAGGGCATCTATACCCTTGATGGCAAGCGTCTCCCCGAGGATGCTACCCTCCCCGCCGGCCTCTACATCATCGACGGCAAGAAGACTCTGCGTAAATAATCGCTATTCTACCACTAAAAAACGACTCGGGTGCTTGCCCGGGTCGTTTTTTATTATTATCTTTGCGCCGCAATTCACCCGAGGCATCAGCGACCGAAGGTGAGGTGGAAAAATTTGGCTGCTTGCAACCACTTGAAAAAATGCTAAAACTGCACAACCCGCGCCCGCGCATCTCGCATCTCCCCCATGGGGAGCCGGCGAAATGTCAGTGCCGGATGCCGTCAAGCGTTTGCAGGCCCCGAAACCGCCGCAGACGCTGTTTTTTGTATAACCACATGCCGTCCCCCCTCCCACTATCCGGAGCGGATGGACGGCAGACACCAAAAAGCTGTATATGAGCTATCTATTCACATCTGAGTCCGTATCCGAAGGACATCCCGACAAAGTCGCCGACCAGATCAGCGACACCCTCCTCGATGAGTTTCTGGCCCGCGACCCTAACTCACGCGTGGCTATAGAGACCCTCTGCACCACCGGTCAGGTGGTCATAGCCGGAGAGGTCACCAGCAACGCCTACATTGACCTACACGAGGCCGTGCGCGACACCATCAATAAAATCGGTTACAGCCGCGGTGCGTATCGCTTCGATGGCGATTCCTGTGGCATACTCTCCACCATCCACGAGCAGAGCGGAGACATAGCCCTCGGTGTCGACGGCATCGGCAAGAGCGCCAACGACGAGACTGACCTGCAAGGGGCCGGTGACCAGGGTATGATGTTTGGCTATGCAGTAGCCGAGACCGAGGATCTTATGCCTCTGACTCTGGATCTCTCTCACAAACTGATGGCCGAGTTAGCCGAGATCCGTCGCGAGGGGAAGGAGATGACATATTACCGCAAGGGTAAGCAGACCACATACCTGCGCCCCGACTCCAAGAGTCAGGTGACGGTGGAATATAATGAGGACGGCACTCCCCGCCGCGTCCATACCATCGTCGTCTCCACCCAGCACGATGACTTCATCGCTCCCCTGGCCGACACCCGGGAGGCTCAGGATGCAGCCGACCGCGAGATGCTCGCCCGCATATGCAAGGATGTCAAGGATGTCCTCCTCCCCCGAGTGTTGGCAAAGCTCCCTGAGGAGACGCGTGCCCTCTTCGATGATGACCTGATCCTGCATGTCAATCCGACGGGAAAATTCGTACTCGGAGGTCCTCATGCCGACACAGGCCTGACCGGACGCAAGATCATCGTCGATACCTACGGAGGCCGCGGTGCCCACGGCGGTGGTGCCTTCTCGGGGAAGGATCCCTCCAAGGTCGACCGCTCGGCTGCATATGCCTGTCGCCATATCGCCAAGAATCTGGTGGCCGCCGGCGTTGCCCGCGAGGTCCTCGTGCAGGTAGCCTACGCTATCGGTGTGGCAGAACCGGTCAGCATCTTCGTCAACACCTTCGGCACCGCCAAGGTCCCCATGACCGACACTGAGATCGCCGCCAAGGTCAAAGACCTCTTCGACATGCGCCCCAAGGCAATAGAGAAACGTCTGGGACTGCGCAACCCCATCTATCGCGAGACCGCAGCCTACGGCCATATGGGACGCAAACCCCGCACCGTCGTCAAGGAATACAAATCCCGCTACGAGACCGAACCTCTGAAACGCGAGGTCGAACTCTTCACGTGGGAGAAACTCGACATGGTCGAGCCTGTCAAAAAGGCCTTCGGTCTCTAATTCCATCCCGCACACATATAGCAGCAATAGTGCCCCTGTCCGAGTCGCCAAACACCCCGGACAGGGCATTTTTTTCGTTTTTTTGCTATAAAGGTTGTTAAGTTGTTGGCTATTCGGGTTAAAAATACTATCTTTGCGTGCTGATTCACCGTCTCACACCTGCACTCCACCCGGAGACAGGGGGCGACACGGTGTGCCAGTGCGTTTTACACGCGTTTCCATCATACTGATAATCAATAAAAACATCCAGCTATAACAACAGAATGGCAACTTTAGAGAAGATTAGAAGCAAGTCAGTGTTCCTCATCGGTATCATCGGTGTGGCCCTGCTCGCCTTCATTG
>CAMWHX010000144.1 GCA_947174155.1 uncultured Porphyromonadaceae bacterium | reverse complement strand
GCGCTCTTGACGGTCTTCACGATACCGCGCTCGATGAGCTTGCGGATGATGAAGGGCTTGTAGAGCTCGGCGGCCATGAGCTTGGGTATACCGCACTCATGCATCTTCAGCTCGGGACCGACCACGATCACCGAACGAGCCGAGTAGTCGACACGCTTACCGAGCAGGTTCTGACGGAAGCGACCCTGCTTACCCTTGAGCGAGTCGGAGAGGGATTTCAGCGGACGGTTTACATCGCTCTTTACGGCCGAAGACTTACGGCTGTTGTCGAGCAGGGAGTCCACGGCCTCCTGAAGGAGACGCTTCTCGTTGCGCAGGATGACCTCGGGAGCCTGGATCTCTATGAGACGCTTCAGACGGTTGTTGCGGATGATGACGCGACGATAGAGGTCATTGAGGTCGGAGGTAGCGAAACGTCCGCCGTCAAGCGGCACGAGAGGACGCAGCTCGGGGGGAATCACCGGCACGGCCTTGAGCACCATCCACTCGGGGCGATTGCGGTCGGCGGAGGCCAGGAAGGAATTGACGACCTGGAGACGTTTCAGGGCCTCGGTCTTACGCTGCTGGGAGCCGTCGGTGTTGGCACGATGGCGCAACTCGGCTGCAAGCGCGTTCAGGTCGATATCTTTCAGGAGGTCATAGATGGCCTCGGCTCCCATCTTGGCCACAAACTTGTTGGGATCCGAATCATCAAGGAGCTCATTCCCTTCGGGGAGATTCTCGACGATCTCGAGATACTCCTCCTCCGAAAGCAGGTCGAGCTTCTGAGTGCCGGTAGGACCGGGATTGATCACCACATAGCGCTCGTAATAGATGACTGCATCGAGCTTCTTGGAGGGGAGGCCGAGCAGATAGCCGATCTTATTGGGCAGAGAACGGAAATACCAGATGTGAGCCACGGGCACAACCAGCTCGATGTGGCCCATGCGCTCGCGACGCACCTTCTTCTCAGTGACCTCGACACCGCAACGGTCGCAGACGATACCCTTGTAGCGGATACGCTTGTACTTGCCGCAGTGGCACTCGTAGTCTTTGACCGGACCGAAAATCTTCTCGCAGAAAAGTCCGTCTCTTTCGGGCTTGTACGTGCGATAATTGATGGTCTCGGGCTTGAGCACCTCGCCGCTCGACTTCTCCTTGATCTCTTCGGGCGAAGCCAGTCCGATGGTGATCTTGGAGAAGTTGGTCTTGATCTTATTGTCTCTTCTAAATGCCATATATAGTGTTTCTTTCCTTTCGTGTGTTGGTAGTGTCTATGCTTTGGGTGGCATCAGTCAAGTGTGATGCTCAGGCCCAGACCGCGCAACTCATGCAGAAGCACGTTGAGCGACTCGGGGATTCCGGGTGTGGGCATCGGATCACCCTTGACGATTGCCTCGTAGGCCTTGCTGCGACCATTGACGTCGTCACTCTTGATGGTCAGGATCTCCTGAAGGATATGGCTGGCGCCGAATGCTTCAAGCGCCCAAACCTCCATCTCACCGAAACGCTGACCACCGAACTGAGCCTTACCGCCCAGAGGCTGCTGAGTGATGAGTGAGTACGGACCGATCGAACGGGCGTGCATCTTATCCTCGACCATGTGACCGAGTTTCAGCATGTATATGACGCCGACTGTAGCGGGCTGGTCGAAGCGGTCTCCCGTGCCTCCGTCATAGAGATAGGTCTTACCGTAGCGGGGGAGACCGGCCTTGTCGGTCCACTCGTTAAGGTCGTCAAGCGAAGCTCCGTCGAAGATCGGAGTGGCAAACTTCTCACCCAACTCGCGACCTGCCCATCCGAGCACGGTCTCGAAGATCTGGCCGAGGTTCATTCGGGAAGGCACGCCCAGAGGGTTAAGCACGATATCTACCGGAGTGCCATCCTCCAGGAAGGGCATATCCTCCTGGCGTACGACACGCGACACGATACCCTTGTTACCGTGGCGACCTGCCATCTTGTCTCCGACGCCGATCTTACGTTTCTTGGCGATGTAGACCTTGGCCATCTGCATGATGCCGGCGGGGAGATCATCACCAATGGTGATGTCAAACTTCTTGCGGCGAAGTTCGGTATCTATCTCCTTGGACTTGCGCAGATAGTTGGTCACCAACTTGCGCACCATGCCGTCGATACGCTCGTCGCCTGTCCAGCCACTGAGGTTGACCGTCTCGAAGTCAAAGTTGCCGAAGGCCACTTCGCTGAAGGCCTTACCCTTAGGCACCACATCGGCTCCGAGGAAATCCTTCACACCGGCTGAGATGTAGTCACCAAGCAGCTCGCGCATTTTGGAGACCATAAGCTCCTTGAGCTTCTCCTGCTTCTCCTCATATTCCTCATCGAGGATGGGGAGCTGGGCGTTGGCGCTCTTACGGGTCGTCTTGCTCTTGTTGGCACGCGAGAAAAGATTGGTGCCGATCACGACGCCTTTAAGTGATGGTGAAGCCTTCAAGGAGGCGTCCTTGACGTCACCTGCCTTGTCGCCGAAGATGGCGCGGAGTAGCTTCTCCTCAGGTGTTGGATCGCTCTCTCCCTTAGGAGTGATCTTACCGATCATGATATCACCGGGGACCACATAGGCGCCCACACGGATGATGCCGCGCTCGTCAAGATCCTTGGTGGCTTCCTCACTGACATTGGGGATATCACTGGTGAGCTCCTCCATGCCGCGCTTGGTCTCACGCACTTCGAGTGTATACTCGTCTACGTGGATGGAGGTCAGGATATCCTCCTTGACCATACGCTCGTTGAGCACGATGGCATCCTCGTAGTTATAACCCTTCCAGGGCATGAACGCCACCTTCAGGTTGCGGCCCAGAGCCAGCTCACCCTTCTCGGTGGAGTAGCCCTCGGTGAGGATGTCACCCTTGGCTACGCGCTGCCCTACCTTGCAGATGGGACGCAGGTCGATTGTGGTACCCTGGTTCGTACGGCGGAACTTGGGCAATTTATATTCCTTGACCGAGGACTCAAAGGATACGAAATCCTCATCCTCCGTGCGGTCATAATTAATTCGGATGACGGTAGCATCGACATACTCGATGACACCTGCTCCCTCAGCCATGATCTGGGTACGGCTGTCCTTGATGAGCTGACCCTCAATGCCGGTACCGACGATGGGGGCCTCACTGCGAAGCAGAGGCACGGCCTGACGCATCATGTTGGAGCCCATGAGCGCACGGTTAGCATCGTCATGCTCCAGGAAGGGGATCAGCGAGGCTGCGATGGATGCGATCTGGATAGGAGCCACGTCCATAAGCTCGATACGATCAGGAGCCACGATGGGGAAGTCGGCGTCCATGCGAGCCTTAACCTTGTCTCGCACGAAGGTGCCGTCATCATTCAGGGGTGCGTTACCCTGTGCGATCATGCGGCCCTCCTCAATCTCGGCGGTCAGATAGGTGACCTCATTATTGTTGAGGTTAACCTTGCCATCCTTCACCTCGCGATAGGGAGTCTCGATGAAACCGAGATTGTTGATCTTGGCATACACTGCCAGAGACGATATAAGACCGATGTTGGGGCCTTCAGGAGTCTCGATCGGGCAGAGACGGCCATAATGGGTATAGTGTACGTC
>CAMWHX010000143.1 GCA_947174155.1 uncultured Porphyromonadaceae bacterium | reverse complement strand
CCCTATAAACTGGTTTAGGCGGGTTTCAATATCTATGACGTTATAGCGATATGTATCACCCTCACCATCCATCAAGGTACCGTTGCCCACACACCAGCCGTTACGGCCATGTTGAGCCATTATCATTGCCGCCAACGATCCTTTGGATATCTTCTCCGGAGCTTCGATGCCCATCTGCGTTGCAAATGCTTTCGTCTCCTTTACGGTCGCATCAAGATTACTATTACGGATCCAATTTAGTACCTCGATATAGTCACCATTGGACAGTTTGAGGATATGTGGCAGAGCTTCTTTATTGTACGATGAATAGTCGCCCTGTAATATTCTTCCGAGAGTCTCCCCTCGATTATCTTTGTAATTCACTGTGTAAGGAAAAACCAAGATGAGGGAACCGTCGGCAGTGCGTTGATAGACCTCTTGCCTATTACATACACGCTTTGCCACAAAGAGCTGATTGCCTTCTCCCGATGCAGCCGAGGAGTTTCTCTCCAACGAAGACATACGTCTTTCCAGAGCATCAAGACGCTTGGCGATGTCATCCATTCGTTTTAGATCTTCCGAAGACACAGAAGGGGAAGACGCCCGGACGGCAGAGGGTTTCACCTCTTTGCCTGAAACACCAGAAGGTGCGGGCGCAGTTACGAGGTCCGATGCAGCGGTTTTAGGAGTTGCGACAGGCTCGGGGACAGCTTGTGGAGCAGCGGGAGCAACCTCCCCGGAGTGAGATTTTATAAAGTCTATGATTTTGCTGCCGGCCTGCTGGGTATTCCATTTAGGCTCGATAGTAAAACCAATTTCTGCCGCAATGTCCCTTATGGCTGCTATAGTGTTGGGACAGGTAGTGCCGGAGTTGGTGACGATAATCTTGCCATTATCATCCACCATGACTTCATAACTACCGTAAGAAGCCTGTTTCTTAGCCATAGGATTGTGGGGCTTTTAAGTTCGTTGATACTTACTTATTGTCGTTGATATAATCCACCAATTTGGAGACGAACTGGCGAGTGGTCCACTTGGGGTCATATTCAAACCCTATCTTTTCGGAGATTTCACGCAGGGCAGCCTTGGTGGTTCCAAACACCTGATAAATCTCGAAAGAGCCGCTGTCTCGTTTGGTAATGGTAAACTCACCGACCTCTGCCAGGTTTCCCTCGCCAAACTTCTTGATGAGAGCGGCGCCAAACTGACGGGTGGTCCATTTGGGATCATACTCCATACCGTTCTGAGTGGCACATTCACGCATTGCGCCAATCACGTTGTCTGCGATTTTGCAGACACGGCCGCTGTTGGAGTCCTCGACGGTGATGATGTATTCACCGGATATAGCAGATTTCTTAGCCATGATGTTGGGTCTATTTAGTTCTTATATTGAGAGATGAGAGAGAAGGGCGAGAGCATAACGTGTATACCATGCCTACTCTACTGCAAAGTTATATTATATGCTTTGGATTTCCGGTCTTTTGGCGGGATGTGTTATTTCTCGTAACTGTGAAGAAAAATTTCACGCTTCTCTTTATTCTCCTCTTTTACGAAATACAGGCATCGGAAGTTTTCTCACTATGAGACCGGAGGAAGTGTAACTAAGTAATTACGTTTTCGGGGGGGGGTAAATTGCTGATTGATAGATAGTTGTAAATTTGATGAGAAATAAGAGAAGAAGTCTTTGTTGAGGACCAGGCTGAGTTTGTAGAGCAGATCGGTGTCAATGGTGTGACGCGAGAAGATATCATAGATGTTACGTCGGTCGCAATGAATCTTGCGACTGAGCCAGGTCACGGTTCGTTCCTGACGGCGTAACTCCTCCTCAATTATCTTTCCGATGAATATCGGTGCCTGACCGACAGATACATCTGTAGGATTCATATTCATTTGCACATTTTTTGCCTGAGACTACTGCTGACGTGCGCAGGGGGTATAGAGCCTGTGCGCGGACAGTCATAGCCTCGTGACTAAAAATATCGCAAACGGGATGCAACGTATATCAGTTCGTTTAGGTGACTTCACGTCACCAGGGAGAAGAAGAGCCGTTCCATCACTTTCAGATGCTTACGCATCCGAATTGCCGGGGTGATGTAATCTTCCCCACCGACAGATATAGGTTTCTGTCGGTTTCGCAATGCAAAATTACACAACCTCTATCTAATCTCCAAGCCGCGAGTGTGTAATTTTATTTCACACTTTTGCTTCTGCCGATGAGGTCGTAGCTCCGGCGGCGGGCCTCGGCGGTGAGGGTCGCGGGGTTTTGGCCGGCGGGATCAATGGGGGAGCCGAAGATAATGCGGAATTTGTGTGAGCGCATGGCGCAGAGCTCGGAGGGAAGGAGTATCTGCTCCAGATTTACCTTGATGCCGAGACGCTTGCGCAGGCGTGCGATGCGGTAGAAACGGGAGCGGTTGAGGGCCTCGAAATGTACGGGTACCACCTTGCGTCCATATTCGATGGCTTTGGCGGCAAAAGCTTTCTGCCACTTCAGGTCTTTAATCACGCTATCATCATCCATGCGCGAGACCAGACCGGCCGGAAATACGGCTATCTGAGTGTCTGTGGAGGCGAAAGCATCATTGATAGCCGCGGCGGCGGCACGTCCTTGTGAGCCATACTTGTTGACAGGAAGGAAGACATCAGTCAGGGGCTCGACATTCATCAGCATGTCGTTGACAAGAAATCTGAGATGCTCATCTCCATATCTCTCTCCTAAAACGGCAATCAGGGCTATGCCGTCCAGACCGCCGAGAGGGTGGTTGGATGCGAATACATAGCGTTCCCCGGCAGGTAAGGCGTCAAGCCCTACGACCTCCACGGTCAAGTCAAGATGCTCCAGTACGGCCTTTGAAAAGGCGCTCCCCCGACGGGGGTAGGCCAGGCGCAGGATCTCGTTGAGTTGCCGCTGACAGACGAGTCGCTCCAAAGCGGAATAGACGAATCCCGGGATGAAGCGTCCGCGCCCCCTCGGGATTCGTCTTTTAAGTATCTCGCGCAGATTGATCTGCAGAAGCTTGTGTTCAGCCATTGACGGATGATTCCTCGTCCCAGAACTCATCGTTCCACTCCTCGTCTGTCTCCGGGCGCCATTCCTCCTCCGGTACGTCCTCCTGCTCGAAGATGAAGGCATCCTCCTCCTCCACACGGTGACGGCGGTCGAGAGGACGATGGGTGATGGTGGTTCCGGCAAGGTTATTCTCGGAATTGATCTCGCGCCACAGCAGATCCTTCAACTCAGTCAGACCCTGACCGGTGACGGCAGAGATGAAGACTGTCGGCACACCCTCCGGTAGCTCGGCAGCCAGAGCCTCGCGCAGTTCATCATCCAGCATGTCACTCTTGGAGATGGCGAGCACACGGCTCTTGTCCATAAGTTCGGGATTAAACTCACGCAGCTCTTTAAGGAGGATCTCATAATCACGCTTGATATCATCGGAGTCGGCAGGCACGAGGAAGAGAAGCACGGCGTTGCGCTCTATATGCCGCAGGAAACGCAGTCCCAGGCCCTTACCCTCGCTGGCACCCTCGATAATGCCCGGAATGTCGGCCATGACAAAGGATTTCCCGTCACGGTAGCTGACGATACCCAGACTCGGCTCCATGGTCGTGAAG
>CAMWHX010000142.1 GCA_947174155.1 uncultured Porphyromonadaceae bacterium | reverse complement strand
CCATAAACCTCAGAGGTGGAGGTCACCAGTAATCTCTCCACACCGGCGTCGCGCACGGCCTGACATATATTAAGTGTGCCCTTGACGTTGGTATCCACATAGCTGTCGGGAGCCACATAGCTGTACGGGATAGCTATGAGGGCCGCCAGGTGAAACACCGTGTCAGCACCCTTGACGAGCTCCCGGCAGAAATTGGGATCGCGCACATCACCGGTGACAACCTCCAGAGCGGGATGGGATATCCCTTCAAGGTGTCCCCAGTTGTTGGCCGAATTGTACTGTGCGAGTGCCTTGACATGACATCCGCGCTCCAGCAGGGCTTCGGTCAGGTGAGAACCTATGAATCCGTCGGCGCCGGTTACTACTACGTTGTTCATAAATTATTAATTTTATCAGGACTAATCGGGATAAATCCCGGTCAGCCCCGACTAATCTTGATTTGGCTTTACTTATTTGGATTGCTCCTGATATCTTGGTAAGTGCCGATGTGGCGACGCTTCTTCTCTTCGAATATCTCGCTTATCTTAAAGAATATTCCGCTCTCCTCGACGTCGCCGAACTCCTTATTGACGGCAGTGCCAAACATGCGCATCGTCGGCGAGAGACTCATGTAGGCATTGACCAGCGGAGGGATATTGCGTCCATGCTCGCGGATGACGTGATGCAGTATGCGGTAATCCTCCTTGAAGTCTTCTCCGGTGAAGATAGCCTGCAACTCCTCGCTGAGGGCATCGCTCTCCAAGGCCTGCAGTGGCCATACGAGACGGTCCGGATCGGGAAAATGCTTATGTAGGAAGCAGAGCAGAAGATCGCGGCAGTAGGTGCCGTATTGCGGATACATCGTCACCTTACCGAAGAGGTATTCTATCTGGGGATATATCACGGTCAGGGCTCCCAGGCCGTCCCACAGGTTGTCAAGTGCATAGAGGGCCTTGGTGCCCGCCTTGCTGCTCTGATAACCGAGCGAGACGAAGGAGCGTCCCAGTTCGAGCGTGTGAGGGAGGATCTCTCGCAGGAATCGATCCGAGAAGCCAAACATATGCGAAGTGGCGATACGCGGTATACCGTCCGAGTCGATCTCTACATCTTCTCCGAGTATAAAACGGTACCCCCCGATGATTTCACGGGCCGAAGGGTCCCACACTATGAGTTGCCGACACGGGACAGTCATGGTGTCAAACTCATCTATGTCACACTCCATGCCGGTGCCTCCACCGGCGTCACGGAATGCCATTTCGCGCAGACGTCCGATCTCGCGCATGGTGTTGGGGGCGCAATGGGCGTCTACGACATAGATTTCGTTATCGGCTTTATTGGTGCGTCTCAGCATCCTCTCCGGGGTCAGTTCGGACTCGATGAGAGCACGGTCTACTCTGTCGATTATCTGCTGCATGAATCTATCGTCTGCACTTATTAGTGAATAGATGAGGGATAGAATTGAAGCCGACTATGCAACTTCATGACAAAATTACGAAAAATACTCCAATTCTGCCAATAAGAGGGCATATATTTACATTTTCCCTCTCATCTCTGCCACGTATAGTTGGCTACGCGCTCGCGCCGATGGTTGAGATTGAAGAGGAAGCCCGCTATGGGACGCCACATCATGAAGGGTATGACACTCCACCAGAGTCTCGTGGCTCCCAGACGGGCCGACGCCCGGCGATACCACACTATCTCCACACCCCACATCGCAAGCAGGGCTCCGAGAGCTGCGGCTCCCGGCCACCACTCACCGTAGCCGAACCATCCCCATAAGGCAGCCCCGACACACAGCAGGGGGACTATCCACTGCATGAGTTGAGCGGCGCCTGCCACACGGAATGGAGCCCGTGTGAGCCATTTCGACGTGAAGGCATATCTCTGGCGGGCATGGGTCCATACGCGTCCCGTGGCCTCACCCCACGACTCGCTGACCTGAGCCTCGGGATCGAGTACGATACGGGTATTGGCGGGTGTGGATATAGCGGAAATGAATATGTCATCATCACCGGTTTGGAGGGGGTTGGTGGCGCTATATCCGTCGTGGTCGAAAAAGAGGCGACGACGGAACAGGAGATTGCGGCGGTCACCACGATAGGGTTTTCCGTCCAAGGCGGAGCCTATCCATTGCGCCGAGGTGACAAGGGAGTCAAACTCCCGCCACCACTTAGTGGCTCGCAGTGGGGTCAGATCCGTACGCGCATATCCGAGCACCACATCTACAGAATCATCTGTCATGACAGGAGCGGCCATCCGGCGCACCCAACTCCCGGAGGGGACGGTGACGGAGGAGGCCGTAGTCAGGACCGCCTCGCCGCGGGCTGCCTTGATTCCGAGTGTGTAGGCAAGTTTCAGTCGGCTGACGTTGCGTGACTCAGCCGGAAGAAAGGTAAAGTAGAGATCCTTGTGACCTGCATATCGCTCGGCCAGCGCCGAGGTGGTCTCAGGACCGGCATCGGTGACCACAATGACTTCCATACGAGGCATATCCTGACGCGCCATGCCTTCGAGAAACTCATCGAGTCCCTCTATATCGGAGGCGTAGGCGATGACCGACACCAGGCAATCCGGCCCGGTGACCTCATCGAGTTCCACCTCCGGCTCCCCTCTCTTAAAACCGGTGATACGCAGGGTGCGCCAGCCCCCCAGCAGTGTCCACACTACGCATATGACGGCCAGCGCGAGCACGATACCGGGACCCTCCCACACGGTAGCGGGCCACCATGTAAAATCATATATCATATTCGATCCTCCTGTTTCAACATTGAGCACCTCAGAACTCAGAGAAGAATTTGGGCTTGATACATATACCTACCCTTATGCGCGAATGAAACTGATTATAGTCGAGCAGACACTCTCCATAGCCGTTGTAGTATTGCAGATAAAGATACTGATTGACCTTCTTGGACACCTGCCAGCTTACTTCGAGCTGCGTATTGAAGTTGAAATTCCATCCCTGCCGCTTGACAAAGGTCGCCCCCAAGATCCACTCCCTATCCTTGAAATAGACTTCAAACCCGGCCTGAGCGATACCTGAGTATCGCAGCAGATCCTTGTTATTCTGACCGTCGACGATAGGGATCCAGTATTTGGCATGGACCATCAGATTCTGATTGACAAGCACCGATCCGGAGAGTGAGATGCGATTCCAGGAGCGGGACTGGATGGAGTCGCGGCCATTGCTCTCGTGTTCGAGCATCAGGGTCATCTTGCCCACATATCTCCCCTTGCTGAAAAAGGGACGCGACAGACCGAGTCCGGGATTGAAGTTGAGGTCGCGCATAGGCATTGAATTCTGGAAGACGTTCCAGATCACCTTCTGCGTAAACATCAGGAAGAAATAGGTGTGCCACGGCAGGGTGTTCTTGGTCAGACACTGAGCTATGGAGAGCTGAAACTTCACATCAGAGTTGGTGGAAGTCGGTTTCTGACCCAGAGCGGTGCCGACGGTGAAGTAATTATCCTTGAACAACCCGAAATAGGGTCCATATTCAAGCTCCTTGGTCAGGGAGTCGGTAAACTCCTTCTGGTCGCGCACACCGAGCAATTGAGCCTCGGCTGACGAGGGCCAAAGGAGCGCTGCCAGCATGCATATCATGACCGCCGCGGCGGTCAGACTGCA
>CAMWHX010000141.1 GCA_947174155.1 uncultured Porphyromonadaceae bacterium | reverse complement strand
ACCCTACGCACCGTCAAGGAGGGGCGCACACCCCATCCCGACATGATGTGTAACAAAATCATCAAGTTCGGATATTTCGAGGAGCGCTGGGGGCATCTGTATGATAAGACAGCTACCGGACATTATGCACGTGTCATAGAGCGCGACGGAAAGTATTGGCTCGGCACTGCTCCGGATCCCGTCAAGGATCAGACAGACTTCCTGGCGCAGTTGAGCTATGACCAGTTGAGCCATGTCATCTTCCCACTGGGGGAGATGACCAAAGACGAAGTGCGCGCTATGGCCCGCGAAGCGGCTCTCCCCAACGCAACCCGTAAGGACTCGCAGGGAATATGCTTTCTTGGCAAGATCAACTACAACGACTTCATCGAACGCCATCTCGGCACTCGCCCAGGTCCTGTCATCGAGATCGAGACGGGACGCAAGATCGGTCAGCACCGCGGCTACTGGTTTCACACCATCGGGCAGCGCAAGGGGCTCGGTCTGAGCGGGGGTCCCTGGTTTGTGGTGGGGAAAAATGTGCGAGACAACGTGCTTTATGTCTCCCACGGATACGACACCCCGCGTCAGTACGGACGCTCTATCGTTTTCACCGATCCGGACTGGATCACTTCCACTCCCCTTCCTCCCGGCTCCTCGGAAACTCCGGTTGCCTTCAAGACACGTCACACGCCTGACTTCCACTCCGGAGTCCTGCGACGTCTCGACGACTCCCATTGGGAACTCCTCTCCGACACAGACGTGCAGGGTATCGCCCCTGGACAGTTTGCCATTGTATACTCTCCGGAGCGCGATATATGTTACGGTTCGGGGATGATCATAGACCCGTCGTCGTTAAGATTCCGGGCCGCTGCGGATCCCTCTAATCCATCTTCATCTCACCTCAGCGAATAGGTTATTAACTCTCTCATCCATCATAATCCAAGACTATGGAGGAAATACAACTCGAACTGATAGGTATTACCTACAACCAGATAGAATCCGGGGTATATGCCCTAATACTCCAGGAGATAGGCACTAACCGCCGCATACCAATCATCATCGGATATGCCGAGGCGCAGACTATCGAGTGCCGATTGCAGAATATCACTCCTCCGCGTCCTCTGACTCACGACATGGCAGCCGCCCTGCTCGAAGCCTCAGGCGCCACACTGTCCAAAGTGCAGATTCGTCGTCTTAAAAACGGCGTCTTCGCAGCGTATCTCACCGTAGACTCTCCGACAGGGCGCTCGGTGATAGATGCCCGCTCATCGGATGCCATAGCTCTGGCCATACGCACCGATACTCCTATCTACACTACACGCGAGGTGCTCGACGAGGCCGGCTTCGATTACGCTCCGGGGGAGGGACGCCGACAGTCCTTCTCCGGGGAAACGCGCATCGCCGGTGCCGGGTCGGTGCGCGAAGCCCTGCGGCAGGCGGCTTCCCAACCTCGCTCCCGCGAGGAGCTGGAAGAGGCTATACGCCAAGCCTCCGCTCAGGAGGACTATAAGGAGGCCGCACGTCTCAAACGTGAGCTCGACGCTCTCTCCGACTCCGAATAAACCTCATCTCTTACCTTAACACCCTCTCATCAATGAAAAATCGTCGCCAACGTGTCGAGCTGATTGTGGATCTCATCCGCAACCGCTGCATCGGGAGCCAGGAACAACTCTCCAACCTCCTCTCTGAAGCGGGATTCAAAGTGACCCAGGCCACTCTCTCCCGCGATCTCAAACTCCTCAGGACTACCAAAGTCGCCACTGACATGGGTGGATACATGTATATCCTCCCTGACTCCAACGATATCAAGGATAAGATGCTCGCCATGGGGCAGAGCAATATGCACACACAGCATGGCACGGGGGGGTTCGTCTCTGTAAACTTCTCCGACAATATCGGTGTCATCAAGACCCGCAATGGGTATGCTCCCGGCGTTGCTTACGATATCGACATGATCAATGCGCCTGAGATCCTGGGCACTATTCCCGGCTCAAACACGATCTTTGTAGTGTTTGCCGAAGGCCTGT
This sequence comes from uncultured Porphyromonadaceae bacterium, assembly GCA_947174155.1. The sequence continues at coordinate 1,687 of CAMWHX010000141.1, read as the reverse complement.
CTCATGATGCCAAGCGTGAGGTGCTCAAACGCATTCTACCTATCGACCAGAAGGTCCCTACTTTCTGATTCCCTCCAGCCGATACTTTAGTCACACCTGATAACTCTCCCCTATCCTCCCAACCAGCACTACCCTCAACTTCCCTACAGTATGATTAAAACCGGAATTGCCGGCGCTGACACACCTATGGCCGGCGAACTAATTCGCATTCTCGTCAATCATCCTGACGTGGACCTCCTGGCCGTCCTCGCTCCGGGCCGTGCCGGCCAGAAGGTCAGCAGTCTGCATCACGGACTGACGGGAGAGACAGATCTCACTTTTGAAGAGTCTATAGATCCTTCAAGCCTTGATGTAGTATTTGTCGATGCCCACTCCGACGTGGCTGACCGTTTTCGCTCCCCTATCGTACGCTATGACGGTGAGTCCCTGCGTGTGATAGACATGAGCCACTCCCCGGCTATTGAAGTCGACAACCGAGGTCAGATCTATGGTCTCCCGGAGCTCAACCGCCGTCGCCTCGTCAATCAAGGGGTGCATGTGGTCGTGCCACGTTCGATCGCTGACGCTGCTCTGGTCAGCCTCGCCCCTCTCGCCACGCATTTGCTCATCAATTCTCCGGTCGTGATTCGGGTACAGTGTCCCTCCGACATCATCGTGCCCGAGAAGCTTGAACTCGCCCGCCGCGAGATCGTCCATGTCCTGTCGCACATGCAGTCCTCCTTCTCCTCGCCGGTCTCCATAGAGGCCTTCCCCTCGACCTCCGACCGTGCCCTCTCGATGTCGATCATCCTGGAGTGTGGGGTGGCACTTGAAGAACTCGTGCGCCTATACAATGAAGCCTACGAGGACCATAACTTCACCTTCGTTACGCTTCGACCCATGCCTGAATATGAGGTAGAGGGCACCAATAAGTGTCTCATCGGTCTGAGCAAACCGACTCCGACCACCCTGCGCATTGACACAGTGACAGATTGCCGCATGAGAGGGGGTGCGGGGACAGCCGCCCACATCATGAATCTACTGTTCGGACTCACCGAACGCACCGGTCTGGCCTTGAAGACGAATGCCTTTACCGGCGCATCTGTAAAAAGTGCCTCCATAACCACCGGATCTAACATCAAGAGCAATGTCGGTCAATAAAGTCATACTGCTCGGCTACACCGGAGGGGATCCGGAAATGCGCTATCCTGAGAAGGATCATGCCGTAGCATTCCTCACGTTGGCCACCAATGAGCGACAAGGTGTCTCAGGTATGGAAATCACCGAGTGGCACTATCTGGTGATGTCGGGAGACAATGCCCGCATTGCCGAGCGATATATCCGCAAGGGGACACGCCTGTATGTGGAGGGACGGCTGCGCTCACGCGAATATCAGGACAAGTTTCAGATCACTCGCCGCCGCACAGAGATTCATGTGGACTTCTTCGAAATCCTCGGGCGCGCCAACCCCTGACCGATACCGGCCCGGTATTTAAAACCTCCTCCCTCGTCTAAGTGTTATAACTTGTAAGGTTTATAATAAAAGAGCAATACAAAGCAGAAATGAGAAAATGGAGAATTGAGGACTCTGCCGAACTCTACAACGTCAACGGCTGGGGTCTGAAATACTTTTCAATCAACGATAAAGGGCATGTGCAGGTTACACCCCGCCCCGGATGCTTTCCGGTAGATATCAAGGAGATACTTG
>CAMWHX010000140.1 GCA_947174155.1 uncultured Porphyromonadaceae bacterium | reverse complement strand
GGTCCAGACTGCGTATGACGCGGAGTTTATCGCGACGGAAACGGTCAACCCTTCTCCCTCCCGAGCGTCCGACACCCGGGAAGAAGGGTGCGAAATCGAGCTGGAAGAAGGAGTGGATGGTCATCCCCCCGGCGTTGATGGCCGCTATACCGGTAGGGGCCAGGACTACGGCACGTTTCTTGGTCTCCCGACGCAGGCGTTGCAGGAAGGTAGTCTTGCCTGTGCCGGCCTTACCGGTGAGGAAGACGTTGACACCGGTGTGCTCCACGAGTTCGCGAGCGAGGCGGAGCTTGGGATTGGTGGCGAGAGTATCGGAAATCTGTGTGGTGTTGAATTCGGCCATAGACAGAGAGATTTGATGTACAAAATTAGCAAAAAAATTGGTAACTTTGCAGTGAATTTCAGACTTTCAACCGTGTAACCCTATCGGAGTTGAGAAAAATTTGAAATATACTTGTAAGAAAGATGAAAATCTCACAATTTCTACGTGACTGGACGCTTGTGATAGCCATCCTTGTCGGCATCGTAGCCTACTTTGTGTATGCCGCCATCCCGATGCTTGATTTTACCCGTCCCTATGCCGTGAAAGTGGTTGGGATAGTGCAACCGGCCCTGATCTTCGCGATGCTCTTCCTCACCTTCTGCCGTGTGCGCCCCTCGGAGCTGCGTCTCTGTCCCTGGCACGGGTGGTTGCTCCTGATACAGGGTGGTGCATTCTCCCTGTTGGCGGCGATTCTGATGCTGATGCCCCATAGCGGATGGCGAGTAATATTGGAGGGGGCGATGCTCTGCCTGATATGCCCTACGGCCACGGCGGCGGCCGTGATCACCCGCAAGCTCGGTGGAGATGTGGCCCATGTGACGACCTACACTATACTTATCAACGTGCTGTGTGCCATCCTGATCTCGGCTCTGACACCGTTGGTGCATCCCGAGGGACATCTTGGATTCGTCGGGGCGTCGCTACTGATCATGCAGGAGGTCTTCCCGCTGCTCCTTCTACCATTAGCGCTGGCCCTGCTTCTGAGATGGGTATGGCCCTCAGCAAGAGAGTGGATTGCCGGGAAAGCTGAATGGTCTTTTTATCTCTGGGCGGTCGCCCTGGCTTTGGCATTGTCGATGACCACACGCAGTATCGTGCACTCCACTGTGAGCCTTGGGACTCAATTGGGTCTCGTGGTCGTTTCGCTTGTATGCTGCGCGTTGCAGTTCAGGCTCGGACGTCGTATCGGGCTGCACTATGACGATATGATCACGGCCGGGCAAGCGCTCGGGCAGAAGAACACAGTCTTCATCATCTGGCTCGGATACACATTCTTTACCCCGGTCACGGCAGTCATCGGAGGCTTTTACAGCATATGGCACAATCTGGTTAATACCGTTCAACTTAAAAGAATGCATAACTCATAGTTCATAATTATTGAGTCGTACGGGTCGCGTCCGCCAATTATGAATTATGAATTATGAATTAGTCGCCGTCCCGCCGCTAAAAACAACTCCCCGATGGCTTCAGACCATCGGGGAGTTGTTTTTAGCGGTGAGAGGCGGCGATTCGCGCTCGCATCGCTTCGTTGAAGGTGTCGGCGCGCCGCAGGTCCTCGACGGTGAGGTGCATGCGGTATCGCCAGTAGTGTGTCGGATTGGCGGGCTCGTTGATCTGTTCCTCGGCAGGCTTCTCGCGACGAAGGGCGCCGTCGGTCGAGAGCCAGTCTTGCAGGGGAAGAATGCAGAGCATCGAGGGTGAGGCAAGCTGCAACCAGACGATCTTCTCGCAGACCCACGGTTCGGCGAAATAGGGGGCTTCGCCATGCTCGTGAAGCACATGGTTGAAGTAGCGCTGGCTCTGAGCCGGATCACTCTCCCACCAGGCGCGGATGCCACCCATGTCATGGGTCGAGGTGGTGCAGACACTGTAATAGGGATAGTGCCAGGTGTCACCGAATTCCGACTTGGGATCCTTAGGCATACGCTGGATCTCCAGGGAGAGGATCTGAAGGCGGTGCATCACCTCGGGGACGCAGTCGGGTATCATGCCGAGGTCCTCGCCGCAGGTGAGCATTCGGGTCGCGTCAAGCAGCGGGGGGAGTTTCCACATCGCCTTGCCATACCAGAAGTCGGTGTTGCGGCGATAGAAGAAGTCGTTGTAGAGGCGGTTGAAACACCACTTCTCGTAGTCGGTCAGATTGCGATACTGGTAGCTGAACTGGGCCGAGATACGGGGATGGTAGTGTCCCTTCTGATAGGGATCCTCAATGAAGAGCACATCATCTATCAGACCCATGAGGGCAGCCTCGATACGCTCGTTGCGCGGTGTGCGCTCCAAAGCGGCGAAGTGGTCGCGCACCTTGACCTGAGTGTTGACAAATTCTTTGAGGCGATAGCGTCCACCCTGCATGTGGTCAAGATATTCACGCTTGGCGTCCTCGACATACTCACCGAAGAAGTCAGAGAGCATCCACTCCAGGATGAGGGGGTTGGTCTGCAGGTCGACGTCAATCCAGAAGTCGTAGTTATTGCGCAGCTCATCGGGAGAGAAGGGGAGGGCGGGGTTGAAATAGCCCAGCAGACCGTGGAGGGCATCCAGTGGGATCTGCCAGATACGGAAGAAGCCTAAGATGTGGTCGATACGGTAAAGGTCGAAATATTCCGACATCTTGCGGAAGCGGTCTTTCCACCATGCGAAGCCATCGCGGGCCATCTCATCCCAGTTGTAGGTCGGGAAGCCCCAGTTCTGACCCAGCACGGAGAAGTCATCCGGCGGAGCGCCTGCCTGACAGTCCATGTTGAAGAGTCGGGGTTTCTGCCACGCGTCGACGCTGTGGCGACCGATGCCGATAGGTATGTCACCTTTCAGCACAACTTCGTGGGCATGAGCGTAATCGACAGCCTCGCGAAGCTGACGGTCGAGATGATACTGCACGAAGTAGTGGTAGCCGATCTCCTCGCTCTTCTCCTTGCAGAGTCGGTCGACGCGGTGCTCATCATACTCTGCATACTCACCCCATAGGGTATTGTCGGGGGTGGCATAGGTGTCGCGGAGCACACACCAGGCGGCGTAGGGACGCAGCCAGTAGTCGTTGGCCTCCACAAACTTGCGATACTTCTCGGTAGCAGCGGTAGCCTTGCCGTCCTGGGCATAGATCTCACGCAGGTATTCCTGTTTGAGATTGTTGACGCGCTCATAGTCTATCTGCGGGAGCGCGTTGAGTTGACGCCCCATCTCCTTGAAATAGTCGCGACGTTCGGCTGAAGTGAGGTATCCCACCTTGTCCGGACGCAGATACATCGGATGGAGAGCGAAGGTAGAGTTGGCGCTATAGGGATAGGAGTCGACCCAGGTGCCGGTCTTGGTGGTGTCGTTGATGGGGAGGACCTGGAGAATCTTCTGGCCGGTCTCATGACACCAGTCGACCATCTGCTTGAGATCGATGAAGTCACCTACGCCGAAGTCCTCGGTGGTGCGGATTGAGAAAACAGGTATTGCTGTGCCGGCACCCTTCCAGTCCGTACGGGGGTTGACGAAACGGAGTCCGTCGACCACGATTTGGGCCAGAGGGGAGGAGAGGGTGATGCCGAAGATACGGTTGTCACAGGCTTCCCAATCGCGGACCTCACCCGTCTCGCGCGAGATGATGAGAAACTTATACTCGAAGGGTATCTTGGCCCCTTTCAGGGGCACGTTGCACTCCCAAAGGGG
>CAMWHX010000139.1 GCA_947174155.1 uncultured Porphyromonadaceae bacterium | reverse complement strand
TCATCCTCGCGTCGAGGGTGTGGAGTATCTCGTGTGCTGGCAGACCGATGGATCCGATCCGATCCCGGAGTCGATCGCCTCACGCGGGGACTTTCGTGTACTCTCCCATAACACCCGCGGCATATCGCGCAACCGCAATTTCGCCCTTACCCACGCCTCTGCCCCTATCGTCGTGATGGGTGACGATGATGTAGATTACTCGGCGGAGGACCTGCGTGAAATCATGGCTTTTATGAAGGCTCATCCGGAGATCGAATTGGCCTTGGGACGCTATACCTGCCACGACCGCTACGTGAAGCCATATCCCGATGTCGTCACCGATCCGCGCCACGCTCCAAAGGGATGGTATGTCAGTGCCATAGAGATTATCTGTCGCCCGAAGGAGATACTGAGGCGGGGGGTGCGATTCAACGAGAGAATCAGCATCGGCACCCCGGTGCTGCGTTGTGGCGAGGAGGAGGTGTTTCTGACAGATGCCATGCGTGCGGGTGTCAACACGGCGATCGTGCCTATGCGCACAGGAGCGCATGACGCCCCGGGCACAGGACTGCGAGACCGTGATGCCGACTATTTCATAATGACGCGAGGGGCTTGTCTGAGCCATCGTTATCCCCTGTCCTGGCTACCCCGGATGCTTGTACGCAGTATGCGAGCGTGGCGTAACGGGGGTAATCCGCTACGCCATATATCACTGATGTTCAAAGGGATTTCATACGCCCGAAGAAACAAGCTTTTCAAGGCCCCTTCCGACGTCGATGCTCCATCGGGTGTAGACAACTCCTGATCCGCCGTAGGCACATTTCTGCCTGACCAATCCCTCGTTGAGCACTCGGCCGTGATCCTCATTGGAGGTCCCGAAATCAAAATATCGCCTCCCGGCGTAGACCTCATCCATAAGATGCACCATCAGTGGTGTCAGCATATTACAGTGTCTTCCCTCGGCCGTGGTGGCAATATACTGCGTGTGTGCGGTCACTCCTGTATCATATATGCAGACCCCGGCTGCAAGTTTTCCGTCGAGCCTGATCTCATGCAGACGTATATTGTCCGGGAATCGATCCATCAGCAACTGCAATTCCTCAGCCGTGTGAACCGGAGCAGCCTCATGTCGCTCCGAGAGGCACATGCTGAGCATCTCCCAGAAGGGTCGGCAGTCGCGTGTCTCTTCGATCACCGGATTCAGGGCGAGAGCATGACGAAGGTGTCGGCGTTGCAATGTATTGAGCCCTCGAGGATATCGCAGATCCACCGCTGTCGAGAGATTACACTCAGCGAGCACTCCACCCGTGCGAAATAGAACATACTCATCCTCCTGGGCCGGCACACGGGTGAATATCCCGGGCACAGGTTTGTAATCTATCATTCTTATCCCTGCCGCGCGACAACCTTCCAACCAGCAGCGCCACATCGGAAGGGTGTCCGCAGCATCGTAATGCCTCATCGGGACTATCCACCCTCCGTAGGTCAATCCCTGGTGAGACCGGAGTGTGTCACCGGAAATATTGGCGGGTAGAAGGGCTGTCAGACGTCCGCGCCGGCGCATCATCATGCTGAAATCCTTAAATCGGTCGCTGTGATAGTCCATATACGGACGCGTGAGGATAAAGGTGCCGTTGCGTGACTCCTTGACGAAACTATCCCACTCCCCTATCCGGTCAGGGGTATAGCGTTCGAGGGTCCACTCACCTGATGTAAATATCACACCCTCTCCTACCGTATCCATGACATCGGGTTCTGCTTCTCGCGGTTCTTCCACACCTCGAAGTGTATCAGACCCTGAGAGGAGTTGTCGGGATCCTTACCTACGGTGCCGACCTTCTGCCCCTGCTTGACCTGCTCGCCGGCCTTGACAGAGACGGAGGAGAGATTACCGTAGACGGTATAGTAGTTGCCGTGGCTTACGACGACTACGGTGCCGAATCCGGGTATCGAATACACACCCGAGACCTTACCGCCGAAGACGGCATTAGCACTCGCTCCAACTGCTACCTGTGCATCTATGCCGGGATTGTCATACTGCACACCGGGGAGTCCGGCGAGTTCATGTCGTCCGAAAGGATTAGTCACCTTAAAGGCCCCCGACACCGGTCGCGGAAGCGATCCGCGCATAGCCTCGAAGTTACCACCCCCTGTCGGAGCCGGTGCCGACGGCTTCGTAGCCGACGGCTTGGCTATGTTTCCACTCGGCTTCGCCTCGTCAGCCGGCGTCGGTTTCTGTTTGCGTCGCCGGGCATCGGTGTGGGTATGTTTACGCTCCTTCTGCTCCTTTTTGGCCTTCTCCTTGGCGGCCTGTTCGGCTTCCTCCTTAGCCTTGCGGTCAGCCTCAGCCTTCTCGCGGGAAGCTTTCTCAGCTTCCTTACGGGCCTTGTCGGCAGCCTTGCGAGCCTCCTCAGCCTCTTTGGCCTTACGCTTGGCCTCAGCCTTCTTGGCTGCATCCGCTTTAGCCTGACGCTCAGCTTCGAGACGTTCAGCCTCAGCCTTGCGAGCAATCTCCTCAGCTTTGCGGGCCTCTTCAGCCTTACGTATCGCTTCGTTGCGCTCACGCGCCTCGCGAGCTTCACGTTCGCGACGGGCTCTCTCCTCGGCCTCCTTGCGGGCCTTAGCCTCAGCTGCTATCCGAGCCTTCTCCTCCGCGTCGCGACGCGCCTTGGCCTCAGCCTCACGTCGGGCCTGCTCCTCCGCGGCGATAAGGGCTGCCACACGGCTACCTAAGGCATTGGCCTCTGCCTGCTTACGGGCGAGATGATCGTTAAGGGCGGCTCCGTTGCGTTTCAATTCGGCCACGAGAGCATCCTGCTCGGCACGATGCTTATCGAGCAAGACACGAGCCTGCTGCTCCTTGCGTAGGGCCACAGACTGCTGATCGCGGGCCTTGGTCAACTGCTCACCCTGCTCACGCAAGGTGGCTATCTTGGCGTTGATCTCCTTGCTCTGTCGCTCCTTCCAGCTCGAAAACTGCTTCAAATAGCGCATACGCCGCAGAGCCTGATTGAAGTTCTCGGAAGCAAACAGAAAGGCCAGCGCGGAGTGGTTCTTGCGTGTGATACGCATCTTCTTGACAGCCTTATAATACTCATCGCGCATACGGGTCAGTTCACTCTCCCCCTTGGCAATCTGACTTTCGAGTGATGCGATCTGACTGCTCAGTGAGGCCAACTGCCCTTGCAGTCCGTTGACGGTCTTCTGCGAAGCCTCTACCTCTCCCCTAATACGGCTAAGATCGGAGAGTCCCTTCTGAATCCTTACCTCATTACGCTGAATCTCAGCTTTTGTCTCCCGGATTTCGCGTTGAGTAGCCTCCTGCTGTCGCTTCACGTCAGCCGATGTCTCCTTAGCCGGAGTCTTTTTGGCCGCAGCTTTCTTGGTCACAGCTTTTTGGGTAGCCCCCTTCTTAGCCTTGCGAGCCCTCTTGGAGCTCTGGGAGCCCGTAGAGGGCTGAGGGCTCTGTAAGGGCTGAGGGCTCTGCGAGGGCTGAGGGCTCTGCGAGGGCTGTGAGATCTGAGAGCTCCCGGTGAGTGCGAAGCCGTTCACGGCAGGGCTCTGCCCGGCGAGAGTCCCTCCCGATGCCAAAAGAAGCGCCAGCGCCCCCGAAGTAAATTTACTCACTCCCATCCCCGTCAGAACTTTATCAATTTGCTAATAGGGGCTCGGGTATACTTGGAGACGATCTCCATTCTCGCCATCGGTTGCACCTTATG
>CAMWHX010000138.1 GCA_947174155.1 uncultured Porphyromonadaceae bacterium | reverse complement strand
TGACCTCAAGGAGGACTGCAACAGCTTCCCTGCGGCGCGTCACGCCATGCAGGAGGGGCGGATATACGGTTTCTTTGTCATCCCCGAGGACTTCGAGGCCGATCTCCTCGCCGGCCGCGGCACGACGGTCACCTTCTATACGAATATGACCTATTTCGTTCCCGCATCGCTCCTCTTCAAGTCCTTCAAGACGACAGCCCTGTATTCCAAGGCCGGAATCATGCTCAACGTCCTGGAGACTGCCGGAGCCTCGGCCGATCAGGTGATGCCCATGCTCCAGCCCGTCAATGTCACTGTGCGCGGCATCCACAACCCCTGGCTCAACTATGCCTACTATCTCGCGGTTTCTTTTCTGCCGGGAGTCTTCGAGCTGATGATACTGCTCGTGACATGCTTCAGCCTCGGCCAGGAGATTAAATATGGTGATTCACTGCAGCTTCTCCGCATGGCCGGCGGGAATATCTACAAGGCTATCTTCGCGAAGCTCCTTCCGCAGACTGTAGCGTGGATCATACTGATCCTCTTCCTGGAGTCATGGATGTTCGGATGGCAACACTACCCGATGCACGGCTCCTGGTGGTGGCTGACACTGTCGGAGGTGATGTTCGTGCTTGCCTGTCAGGGACTCGGAGTGTTCTTCTTCGGACTCCTCCCCAACCTGCGCCTCTCCCTCTCCATCAGTGCCCTCATAGGTATCCTGGCCTTCTCGATCGCCGCTTTCTCCTTCCCCGTGGAGAGTATGTATGGCGCTGTCGGTATCTTCAGCTGGATACTCCCCGTGCGCTATAACTTCCTCATCTATATAGATCAGGCCCTCAACGGAATTGATATATACTACTCACGGATGTGGTTCGTGGCCTATCTCGTGTTCATGCTCCTCCCCCTCACGGTGCTGTGGCGCATACGCAGGTTTATGGCCCGTCCCGTCTATATCCCCTAACCCCATACAGCTGTGAAGACTTTTATCAGATACATACGTGAGCTCATCGAGGTGTATTGCCGGGAGTTCAGGCTGGTGCTCCACGATATGGGTATCGTCATCTTCCTCGCACTTCTCCCGACGGCTTACCCTGTCATCTACTCCCTCATCTATAATCCGGAGCAGGTGAGGGATGTGAAGATGGTGGTCGTGGACCATGACCGCACCGCGCTCAGTCGCGAACTGGCCCGCAATCTTGACGCCACTCAGGAGATTACCCTGATCGGCTATGCCCCTGATCTCGCGGCGGGCCGGCGTGCGATGGACTCACACAAGTGTTACGGTATACTGGAGATTCCCGAGGGATTCGGGCAGAACGCCGGGAGAGGGGAGACGGCAAATGCCGTGATCTACTCCGACATGAGCCTGCTGCTGCGTTACCGCGGTTTCCTCGTGGCGGCGACCAACGTCAGCCAGGCGATGGGCGCCTCCTTGCGCGAGGAGGCTATCGACCGCAACGTGCCGATAGCCGAGACCATAGCCGTAGGTGACCCGATGGGGGTGGCCTCGATCGCAATGGGTAACCTCGAGAGCGGCTTCGACTCCTTCATCATGCCCGGGGTGGTCATACTGATCCTTCAGCAGTGTCTGGTACTGGCCATCGGTATGGCCGGGGGTGCCAAACGTGAGAATCCCCGTCTGGTGGGCTACAACGGTGTCAACGAAGCCCCCTCGGTGTTGATGACGATGATAGGTCAGGTGCTCTGCTATATGACACTCATCGCCCTCCCCGTCATCTTCCTCTTGCATTACGTCCCCCTCATCTTCTCCTTCCCGATGGCAGGACATATCTGGAGCATCCTGACGTTCATCATGCCGATGGTGCTCGCCTCCATACTGATGGGAATGACCCTCCAGGCTCTGGTCTGGGAGCGGGAGAGTGTCTTCGTCATCTGGGTTGTCACCTCGGTGATTTTCCTCTTCCTCTCAGGCATCACCTGGCCTCGCTACGGCATGTCACCCTTCTGGCGTATGCTCAGCGACATAGTGCCCGCCACATGGGGCATGCAGGGTTTCATCCGCATGAACGCCAATGGAGCCTCCCTCTCTCAGGTTGCCGAAGCCTATCGCAACCTCTGGTTCTGCGTTGCCGGCTACGGAGTGACCGCTTATGTGGTGCAGAGGTGGATCGTGCGCCCCACAGTATTTGCGAGATTGAAGAAATTATCGTAAATTTGTAACCCCCTCCGAGGATCACCCTTCTCCGGCGCGGAGGGGAGCGGACCGTATGACCGAGACACAGACACCCGGCGAGGCTCCACGCAGGAGTGATCGCAACTCTTACAGAAGCATATTGAAGGGCACCTCCATTTTTGGGGGTGTCCAGCTTTTTCATATACTGGTGTCGCTGGTGCGCGGGAAGCTCGTAGCCATGTTTCTCGGCCCCGGAGGTATGGGCATTTCGGCGCTTTACGTCTCCTCGACGGCCACAGTGCAGAAGTTTGCCTCCATGGGCCTCAATCTGGCTATAGTCAAGGAGGTGGGAGCCTCACTGGACTCTGATGCTACTTTGGCGACCGTGATGCGTGTGGCGCGGCGGCTGACTATGATGACGGGACTTATCGGAGCCCTGGTGTGCATCCTCGCCTCCCGCTGGCTCAGCGAGGGAAGTTTCGGTGACATCACTCACACGTGGGCATATATGGCCCTCGGAGCCATGGTCTTTTTCTCCATAGCCGGAGGGGGAGAGATGGCCATATTGCAAGGTCGTCGTGAGGTCAAAAGACTTTCACAGGCTACCGTGACCGGCTCAGTGTGCGGACTGCTTGTGAGCGTACCTCTGTATTGGCTCTATGGAGTCGACGGCATTGTGCCCGCCATGATCCTGCTCTCTTTTGCCGTCTGGCTCTTCTATCGCATATCGGGGCGGGGAGAGTCGCGTCGCGCACTCGGTGAGCAGTTTGCCTGGCGTCGTCACTGGCCCCTCGTGCGTCATCTTCTCGGATTGGGTATCCTGCTGATGGCAAGCGACATGATGGGTACGGTCTGCACTTATCTGCTTCAAGTCTATGTGAGGTGGTGCGGAGGATTGGCCGACCTTGGTATATTCCAGGGTGCCAATTCCCTGACGATCCAATACGCCGGTGTGGTATTCGCCGCCATGAGTATGGATTATCTCCCGCGACTGAGTCGCGAGGCTTCCGATAACGAGGCTATGGGGCGTCTGGTCAACCGTCAGATGGAGATTGTCAGTTGCCTGATTGGTCCCTTGGCGGGAGCGCTTATTATAGCCGCGCCATGGGTCGTGGATCTGTTGCTGACACAGGAGTTCCTACCCGCCGTGCCACTATTGCGCTGGCTCGGACTCGCTCTGCTGTTGCAGGCGCTGATGTTCCCGATGGCCTACGTGACCTTCGCCAAGGACAACCGCCGTGTCTACTTCTGGATGGAGGTGATCGGGGGAAACGTGATGATACTCCTCTTCTCCGCCGTCGGATATCACTTGTACGGCCTGTCGGGACTCGGTATCGGGTCGGTGATAGACAAGGCCTTCTGGCTGGTGATGTGCGCGTGGGTCAACCGCCGTCTCTATGGTTGTCGTCTCAATGCGGCCGCCATACGCCATGCCTGTGTGGCACTCACAGGAGGGGGAGTGCTTTTTGCCGTCGCCATGTGGGGATCAGGATGGTGGATATGGGTCGTCATGGGAGGATTGTGGCTGGGATTGTCAGGATATTCCCTCTCGACAGTGCGCCTTCTATTGCGCGAAAAGGAGTTGAAACGCAAGAGG
>CAMWHX010000137.1 GCA_947174155.1 uncultured Porphyromonadaceae bacterium | reverse complement strand
GCCGTGATATGACCCTCCGGGCATATCATTTTCAAGCACGGGACACACCCACAGGGCCGTGACGCCTAACGTGTCGAGATAATCGAGACGTTGCTCCAATCCGCGCAGGTCTCCGCCGTGGCGCCCGTTGGGGTTCTCGCGATTCACACCCACCGGATAGTCAAGTCCCTGCAACGCCTTGGCCTGCGCCTTCGGGTCGCGCCCGGCGGCGAAACGGTCAGGCATCAGCAGATACAGCACATCGGCAGCCGTGAACCCCGTGTGGCTCTCAGCCGGGCGCTCGCGTCGTTTCAGCTCGTAGCGCAGGGTCTGCGAGCGACGTCCGGACGTGATACGCAGAGGCATCTTCCCCGGCTTGGTGTCGGGTGAGATGGTGAGATAGAGCAACTTGTAGTTGTCACTTTCCAGAGCCGGCTGACTCGCGATAGCGACTCCCGGGTAATCTATGCTTACCGTAGATTTGCCGATCTCCGGACCCGTTAGCAGGAGTTGCAGAGTGTCGTTATGCATGCCGACCCACCAGTAAGGGGGCTCGACATTAGTCACCATCGGTGCCTTCGAGGCTCCGAAGAGCGTGGCTGCGATTATGGCCATGATGCTTAGCAGACTATATCTTTTCATAATGAGAGGGTCATATTATCCCACAAATTTACAAAAATAATCCGTCACTCCCTACACATACAAAAGATTTTTGGTACATTTGCACCCGAAATCCGTCTCAATCAAGGGTATCGCTCCCGGTCAACCGGGATTAATAGCGATGATTGCGATTGATACGGGAGATCAATCCTCAATCGCAACCTATGCCCAATACAGACTACCCCATATTCCTCATAGGCTACATGGCCACCGGCAAGACTACCTTCGGCCGGGCACTCGCACGCGTCACCGGCAGACGCTTCATAGACCTCGACTTCTACATCGAGCAGCGCTGGCACGCGACAGTATCTCAACTGTTTGCACGACAAGGAGAGGCTTCCTTCCGCGACATGGAGTCGGCGATGCTCCGCGAAGTCGGAGAGATGCAGGGCGTAGTGGTAGCCTGCGGCGGAGGCACGCCCTGTTTCGGCACCAACATGGAGTATATGCTCACACACGGCGTGACGGTCTGCCTGACCGCCACCACCGAGTGCATAGTTGAGCGCATGCTCCTCGCCGGATCAAGACGCCCCCTCGTAGCCGGAAAAACGAGAGAGGAACTCCTGGAATACGTGACCGAGCACCGAGCCGCCCGAGCCCCCTGGTACGACCGGGCCGACATCATCTGGGACGGCGAACGCCTCGAAGACGCGCACCAGATCGACACCTCGGTCAGGACTTTTCTTAAGGCCTATCCCCCTCTGGCCTGACAGGGTGACGATGTGACCGGGGTTTCTCTACCATATCCGGTCGGAAGTCAGGTGGAAGTTTCGAATCGTTGCCGTCACGAGTAGCGTAATAGTGGGGCGCTATGAGCTCGATACCGGCCGAGTGGAAGTAGTCCTGTATGTTCTGCAGCAAATCCGATGTACGTTCCGGCAAGTGGTCCGCATCACTGACATAGGCGTTGATCTGATAGCACATGTAGTTGTCATTAAGCTCCGTCTCCAGCACGAAAGGACGCGGATGCGGCAGTACCCCCGGAGTAGCCAGGGCAGCTTCAATCAGCAGCTTGTGCACCTTACGCCACGGTGTGTCGTAGCCCATCGTCATAGTGGTATGTATGATCAGGCCATAGCGCTGGGCGGAGAGACTGTAGTTGACCGTATCGGCCGACATTATGAACGAATTGGGAATGGTCACCACCTCATTCTTGATCGTGCGCAGACGTGTCACAAACGGAGTCTTCTCTATCACATGCCCCACCGTCTCCTTGACCTTGATAAAGTCGCCGGGACGGAAAGGACGCATGTAGGTGATGACAAACCCGGCGATAAAGTTGGATATCACGGTGCTCGAACCGAGTGACACGATCAGACCTACGAACACCGAGATCCCCTGGAACACCCCCGACTGGGAGCCCGGGAGATAGGGGTATATCATCGCTATCATGAAGGCATAGAGCATGAAGCGGATGATGTTGAAGGTCGGTCGGGCCCAATCGGGATAAAATCCGGAGATTTTAAGTCGCTCATTATGTATCTCCTCGGCTATATAACGCAATCCCTTGATGATATACCGCACACAATACCATATGACTGCGATGATGAAGAGATTGGGGATATACTCTATAACCGACTTCAGGACCATCTTCACAGGTGTCAGTATGTAGGAGAATATGGTCAGCGCGAGATCCTCCGTCTGAGGGAAGATGGAAAACAGTATCGGCACCGTCAGGATCAGTACGATTATAAGTACCAGGATACGCACCACATTGGAGGCAAACAGCAGTAGTCGGCACAGCCGTTTCTTATTGAGCAGCTCATAATCCCGGATTATGAGCGGTTTTAGATGATGCTGCTTGAAACGTATGATCTGACGACGCAGGCGCCGGAACAGATAATTCACCAATCTGAATATAAGATACTGACCGACAAGCACAAGCACGAAGAGAGTGGCACGGCGCACGATCTGCCAGAAACTGTTCTCATCCTTGAGATATGTGATCTTGCGGGCAAGCAGCGGAGCATACAGTTCGGCCAGTTCCTTCGGAGTTGTGCCCTGCCACAAGGCATCCTGTTCGGTGACGCTCATCAGCACCTTGGAGCCGTACATGATATCTATATAGCTGTCATTGTCAAGCGTATAGACAGAATCTCGCGAGAGGCGCCGCTCCTTTCCTATCCTCATCAGAGCCTCCGTGACCATATCCGCACGGTCAGCCGCGGAATATCCACCCATAGCGGCATATAACCTGAACAGGGTATCCTCCTCAATCACCACCGGCACACCGGGAGTGACGGCACGCAGCGAGTCGACCAGATGACGTTGCCGGTCATGCTTGAGAGAGTCGGCCAGATGATTACGGTTCAGAGCGTTATCCAGTTCGGTACGGAGCATTATCTCATTGAGTTTCATCTCCTGTATCTGCAACTCCATCTCCCGCAGCCGCACCGAATCCTGAGCCTGCCCCGCAGCGAGTGCCGCAACAGAGTCCGCGCGACCCTCACGCGACCCTCCGTCAAACGCCGTCTGGATCATCTCTCCGGCCCGCTTGATCAGCTGCCCCTCAGCCGACGGTGCCATAACCCAAGCCACCACCAGCCAAACCAACATCACAATCCGTCTCATCTCTCCTCGCATACTTGCTATGTTGCGGTAGGTCCATTTACCGGGTACTACAGAGTATTCATGTTCTTCCTTCTCTACTATCAAGGATCTGTCAGCCTCCATAAGGTCTAACCCGTATGAATTGCTAACCTCTCGAACTTCTATAGTTATTTTGTCGGTTACCTTCCTCCCTTTATGAAATAGTTTATCCACACCTCCCGATAGCGCTACACTTCTTGCAAGAAGTCCATTATAGGCATTTCCCATTAATGCGAATAGCGAAAGGAAATTGCTTTTGCCCGCACCGTTCGAGCCAATCAGTATGTTGATTGGTTTCAGGGAGACCGTTATGTCTTTAAAAGACTTGTAGCCTTTGACTGTTATAGAATCCATAGTAAGGTGGTGGTGAGTTTTCTCGTCACGGTAATGCAAAGTTACAAAAATAAACTGATCTCACAAAGCCATTATGCAGTTAACAGATTGGCGGGTTAGATATGATGAACCGGCCCAAGCCTAAAAGTCGGTGCATAAGTTATTTTGTCGAAGGGTTATCGTCA
>CAMWHX010000136.1 GCA_947174155.1 uncultured Porphyromonadaceae bacterium | reverse complement strand
CGTCTATATCTTGCAGACACCCCTCTTCCGTGTGCGCGACAAGAGTGTCTCGCGCCGATCCTCGTCGAAGCGCCCCGCGCGCCGCAAGAACGTCGAGACGAAAGGCTCCGGCAAAGGGGAGACGGAACAGGCGCGCCCTGATACCAGCTACTGCTCCTCTGCCGAGGCGCGTGAGGCTGCCATCAAGGTCTTCGGTGCCAACGCGGAGATCACCCGATTCAAGGGTCTTGGTGAGATCAACGACTCTGAGTTTGCGGAGTTTATCGGCGAACACATGCGTCTCGATCCCGTGGTCCTCAAAAAGGATGACACCGTGGAGAAGCTCCTGGAGTTCTACATGGGTAAGAATACCCCTGACCGTCAAAATTTTATCATAGACAATCTCGTCATCGAAGACGACTCTCAAATCTGATACCCCCCTATGGCCACAGCTGTCTTCCCCGGGAGTTTTGATCCCTTCACCATAGGTCACGCCGACATCCTGAAGCGTGCGCTGCGCATTTTTGACCATGTCGTCATCGGTGTCGGTTTCAATTTGGCAAAGCCTGACCGCGCTGAGTCTGCGCGTCTTCGGGCTGAGGTCATCGCAAGACTTTATGCCGCAAACCCCGCGGTTACCGTCGAAGCTTACTCGGGCCTGACTGTGGATTTCGCCCGCCGACACGGTGCGACCTGCATCGTGCGCGGAGTCAGGGAGTGTGCCGATTTTGAGTACGAACGACGCATGGCAGACCTCAACGGCGATATCTCGGATATAGACACCATCTTTCTGCCGGCGCGTCCCTCTCTGGGGGCCATATCCAGCTCCGCCGTGCGCGAACTGGCACATCACGGCTACGATGTGAGCCGCTTCCTCCCTGACCCACAACTATGAATTATGTATTCTGAATTATGAATTGTAAGAAAATCCTGACCTGTCTGGCGGCTCTCACTGCTCTCTGCATCGCTCTCTCATGCGGTGCGCAGCTGACCCGCTTCGATGTGCAACAAAACAATAAACTGCGCATGGCCGAAGCCGCCATCGCCGAGCTCTATGTCGACTCCGTAGATGAGGAGAAACTCGTCGAGGATGCCATACGCGGCATGCTCGAAGGACTCGATCCCCATTCATCATACTCCACACCCGAAGAGACCAAGGACCTCAACGAACCCCTGACCGGCAATTTCAGCGGCATAGGTATCACGTTTAATATGAATCGCGATACACTCTATGTCATCCAGACCGTCGCCGGAGGCCCTTCGGAGCGTGTGGGTATATTAGCAGGTGACCGCATCATTGCCGTCAATGACACGGCCATCGCGGGCGTAAAAATGAAGAATACCGATATCATGAAGCGTCTGCGCGGCCCGAAGGGTACGGATGTGGACGTGAAGGTGCTTCGTATGCGCGACACCATCGATTTCCGAATCACCCGCGCCGATATCCCTATTTACAGCATTGATGCCGCATACATGGTAGATCCGACCACAGGATATGTGCGGGTCAATAAGTTTGGGGCCGAGACTCCGAAGGAGTTCCGCGAGGCTCTGTCGAAATTGAAGAAGGAGGGAATGAAGGATCTGATTCTTGACCTCGTCGACAACGGGGGTGGATATCTGCAAGCCTCTGTCGAGATGCTCGGCGAACTCCTCGAGCCCGGTCAACTGGCCGTGTACACTGAGGGCCTGACCTCCCCCCGCACCGATCTGACCGTCCCGGCGACCAAGTCTCCCCTCATGCGTGACGGTCGTGTCGTGGTAATGGCCAATCAGTATTCCGCCTCGGCCTCCGAGATCACCGCGGGGGCGATACAGGATTGGGACCGCGGTCTGGTGGTCGGCAGACGCACCTTCGGCAAGGGACTCGTGCAGCGCCCCCTCCCCTTCCCCGACGGCTCTATGATCCGTCTGACCGTAGCCCATTACTACACACCGACGGGGCGCGATATCCAGAAACCCTATGAGAAGGGTAATCGCGAGGCCTATCAACGTGATATCATGGATCGCTTCAACAACGGCGAACTGATGCACGCCGATTCCATCCATCACGTCGACTCCTTGGCTGTGAAGTCCCTGCGTCTTGGGCGCACCCTCTATGGCGGCGGTGGTATCTATCCGGACCGTTTCGTGCCTCTCGACACTACTGAGTATACCAAGTATTATCGTAATGTGATGGCCAAGGGACTCATCAACCGCTTCGCTATCGAGTATGTGGATGCCCACCGCAAGGAGATCAAGAAGAGATATAAGACCGATACCGACTTTATAGCCGGTTTTGAAGTTACCGAGCCTATGCTCGACCGCCTGCGCGAAATGGCCGACGCCGAGGGCGTGGAGTATGACGCCGAGGAGGCAGAGCGCAGCCGGCCCCTCTTCTGCATGATACTCAAAGGACTTATAGGTCGAGATATCTATGATAATGCCACCTACTTCAAGGTCTTCAATTCTCACGATCCGATCTTCAAGGAGGCACTTGACCTAATCCACTCTCCGCAATACGACTCACTTCTTTCCAAACCTCTTTAACTGCAGCACGCGGTGGAGAACTCTTCCACTTTACGTCTCTCCCCGCGGCTGATTTGCCAATCCATTAAGTCCGACTATGCGTTTTCTGATTCCGCTCACACTCTCCATCCCGCTTGCTATCCCTGTCGCGGCGCAGACCGTGACTCATCCCTCCATCCCCGATCCTCAGATATCCGACTACATGCAGATCGTCGATGATGAGCTTTCGGCCGAAGACCTCCGCGCCCGGCAGGAAGCTGACAGCCTCGCGGATGCATACAGGGAGTTTCTGCGTGTACGTGAGGTCAATGAGATCATCGAGTCCCTACCTCACACCTCCGACTACGCCCTCCCCTTCAATAAGCTGATGGGACCCTGGATCTTCTCCGGATTCCGAGCTCATCCCTCGATGGAGATTACAATAGCTGATTACAACATAGGTGCCTCCGCTCCCGCTGCGGCTGAGGAGGCAGCGCTCTCTCCACTCATGACTCCCGGATACGTGCCTGACTGGATCCGACACTCGATGGTCGCCGAGAGGATTCAGGATTACGCGATGTATCGCATGATGATGGACTATCCTCATATGATCCAGTATGCGTACTGGGATCTGCCGGTTCCTCCGACCCTACCGGAGGATGATTACAGCTTTCAGGCTTATATAGAACGGCTCGACCTCCCGGACGTGGATATGGGGGATGCCATACTCCCGGAAATCAAGATCAAACCTATCCATTGGCTCCATAAGGTAGGCACCTCACTCCAATTCTCGGAGGCTTATGTCTCCTCTAACTGGTATCAGGGTGGCAACAGCTATCTCTCTCTCCTCTTCAATTTCGGCTGGAATGTGCAGCTCAACCCCACATATCATCCCAATCTGCTCTTTGAGAGCAATCTGTCCTATAAGTTGGGCCTGAGTCAGAACCCTGAGAATACCTATCATAAATACTCCATCGCCGAGGATATATTCCAGTATAATGCCAAGGTCGGCTATAAGGCCAAACGCAACTGGTACTACTCGCTGACCACTCAGTTCAAGACGCAGTTTTTCAACTCTTATCCGGCCAACTCCCTCGTGAGATCGGCATCGTTTCTCTCGCCCGGTGACCTCAACGTTGGTCTCGGTATGACTTACAGTTACACCAATAAAAGCAAGACGACTCAGCTTAATGCCTCTCTGGCTCCCCTCTCCTATAATTTGAAGACCTGTATAGACCGGAAGATCGATCCGACACAATTCAATATCAAACCGGGCCACAAGGCACACCATGAG
>CAMWHX010000135.1 GCA_947174155.1 uncultured Porphyromonadaceae bacterium | reverse complement strand
CCGTTGTGGGGAACGGGTATTTGCTATCTTTGCGGTGTTGTCACCAAATGTCTTTATATGCGTAGCAAGAAGAGTCAGGATCCCGTACTTTGCCGGGAGGATATAGGTCGATTTGTCAGGTCGTATATCGCTACCGGTCATTTTACGGCGGATTTCGATTCGCTGGAATGTAAGGAGCGTATCGATGTGGTGTGCAGGCTGCTTCCGTATACTCTCCCCAAACTGCGCAGTGTTGACGCCGAGGCGCAGGGGAGCGACTCGGAACCGGGGCTCGGGGAGCTGTTGGAGCGCATACTTACGACTCCTCCCGACAAACCACTGTAGAGCTTCTTTGCAGGGTGCAGGGGATGTCGGGGGGGATATAGTTACGCCAGGGGGATCAGTCTCCGAGGGAGAAGGTCACCGGGATGGTGACGGTGGAGGCTACAGCGCGTCCTGAGGCGTCTGTGGCCGGTGTCCATGCCGGCATCGACTTGGCGAGACGTATGGCCTCCTGCTCGAGGTCAGGATCGATCAGGGTTTTGATCTTGATGGGACCTACGGTGCCGTCGGGGAGGATGGTAACTTCGAGTGTCACGATACCCTCTATGCCATTGGCCTTGGCGGTCGCGGGATAGGTGAGATTTTCGCTTACGTATTCCTGAAGGGAGGCTTCACCACCGGGATAGGCGGCGGGAGACTGTGCGGAGGCCGAAATGGCGATCATTGCGGCGGCTGCGGAAGCTATGAGATATTTTTTCATAATGAAGTGGTGTAAAGAAATGGTGAGGGTGTCGCGGAATTCGAGAAGACTCGGACTCGGCGACACCCTTGGATTATAATCAGTCAGTGTCTTGTGTGGCATCGAGCAATCCCGTGCAGGCATCTTCGAGGAGGTCGAGCACCAGCTCGAATCCCTCGGCTCCTTCGTAATAGGGGTCGGGCACGTGGTCCGCTCCGGGATGGTGCCGGCAGAAATCCGTCATCATGACCACCTTGCGTTGGGCCTCGGGAGTCGGGGCCAATCGCATCAGTCCCTGACGGTTGGAGGCGTCCATAGCTACGATGAGGTCAAAATCGTCGAAGTCACTCTCTCGGACAGGGCGGGAGCGGTGGATCAGCGAATATCCGCGGCCGCGTGCATGAATCTGCATACGGCGGTCGGGCATCTCCCCTGCGTGGCCGCCGTAGAGACCGGCTGAATCGAGCACATATTCATCAGCCAGTCCGAGTGACTCCACGAGCGACTCCATGATCCCCTGGGCTGCCGGGGAGCGGCAGATGTTGCCCAGACACACGAACAATACTCTCAGAGGCCTCCCGGCGGATGCTTTCATATGCTCCATATCGCAGGTGATTATCTCGGCATTCTGTTTTTAATAGCCGAAGGAACGGGGCGTGGCATCTCTATGGGAGCGGTGGGGCGCTTCACCTCGGACTCCTTGCTGCTGATGGCGGATCCGGTGCGGATGGTCAGGATGAGGGGCTCGTCATTCTTGAGCTCGAGCCGCTCGCAGCGGTTGCCAAACATCGCGAAGGCTGAGGTGAGGAACCGGGAGGCTCCGTTCCGAGTCATCGTGGCGAGAGCTTCGCTGACCAGAGGTGACACATAACGGCGTCCGATGACAACCTCGGAGGGGAGGGGCACACGCAGTGTGCGACCATCTACGGTGGCCAGGGTCATGGATGTGGTAACGGTGTCACCGGGGTTGAATTTGGTACCGTCTCCCGCCGTGAAGGCTACTCCATAGAGATAGTCGGTAATCTTTCGCATGCTGAGGGCGTCGCCCTGTTGCTGCAATCCCTTGACTGATTCAGCGCGGTCCGCTTCCTCCTTCCGGGCCTCCAGCTGTCCGATTATGGCATAGAGAGCCTTCTGGGCTTCCTCGGCGTCGAAGGTGGAGTCACTCTTCAATCCGTCGGCCATGGCGCGGAGCATGATGTCGTTTTTGAGTGTGACACCGGGGAAGTCCTTCTGGAAGTCCTTGAGGTTGAGAGCGAGCTGCACACCCTGGAAGACACCGAGATTGTACGCTTCGGAGTTTTGGACCGCATCCAGACCGGCGCGTACACCCTGCATGAATTCCTTGCGGGCTGCTTCATCGGCAAGCGTGGTGTCACGCCGGGCCTGCTGCCAGAATTCGGTAGCACGGGTCTGACCGAAGTAGTACATCAGGGAGTCTCCCTGCGAGGCTCCGGCCAGAGTGCCTTGAGACGATGCGGATGATCCGTCACCCTCACATGCAGTCAGGGTTCCGGCCAAAACGAGACCGGCACCGAGTATACTTAGTGATTTGAGAAGTTTCATATAGAGAATTGGTGACTTGTGAGTTGAGAGCGGAGCGTCACTTATTGGGGTTAACCTTTATGAGCTGCACCTCGAAGATGAGGGGAGCGTTCGGGGGTATGGGACCGCCGGGAGTGCCCTGCTCGCCATATGCCAGCTCGGAGGGGATATAGAAGACGGTCGTGCCACCCTCCTGCATCAGCTGCAGACCCTCGGTCCAACCCTTGATGACCCCGCCGAGGGGGAAGGTGATGGTCTCACCGCGCTCCACGCTGGAGTCAAACACTGTGCCGTCGAGCAGAGTGCCGGTGTAGTGCACCTCTACGTTGTCGGTAGCCTTGGGGGATGCTCCGGAGCCCTTGGTGACATGGATGTAGCGCAGACCGGAGTCGGTGACGTTGTACTTGGGCACTGTGTCGCCGGGGGCTTCGGTGCCGGTGGCCTTGTTTTCGGGATTGGTGAAGAAATCCGAGGTGTAGGTCGTAGCCGGGGCTGCGGGAGCGGCGGGAGCTACCTCCTCAACCGGAGTTGTGTCAGCCTGAGCGACTGTGGTATCCTTTTTAGAATTGCTGCAGGATACAGACAGCAAGGCGGTGGCGGCCGCTACGGCCGTCACTGCCAGAAAACGAGTTTTAAGCATCTGCTTTAGGAGTTTCAGTATCAAGCCTTTTTGTTGACCTTGATAAGCTCAACCTCGACGATGAGTGTCGAGTGAGGGGGAATCACATTTGGAATACCCTGAGGACCATAGGCCAGGTCAGAGGGGATGAAGAAGGTATACTTCGCACCCTCCTTCATAAGCTGTACGCCCTCGGTCCATCCGGGGATCACACGGTTCAGGGGGAAGGTGGCGGGCTCACCACGGTTGACGCTGGAGTCGAAGACGGTACCGTCGGTGAGCTTGCCGGTGTAGTGCACGGTCACCTCATCCTCGGCGGTAGGCTGAGCGCCCTCGCCCTCCTTCTCGACCACGTACTGCAGACCGCTGGCGGTCACCTGCACGTTGGCGTTGTTGGCCTTGTTGTCAGCGAGGAACTTCTCGCCGGCCTCGCGGGCTGCGGCAGAAGCCTTGGCCTCCATCTCCTGGAGGTATTCGGTGATGATCTTCTGGGCCTCTTCGGGCGACATGATCTCTTCGCCGCCGTCGTAGGCAACTTTCACACCATCCTTGAAGCTATCGTAATTGACTTCCTTCATTCCCATTGCCTGGAGCTGCTTGCCCATTGCAAGGCCCCATGCGTAGCTAAGTTTGTCCATAATTTTCTGTATCTATTGAAATTTTGGTTGTGACTATATAACGCCCCCGCGCCCGCCATTGTTCTCAATCGAGACGTCGGCCGGGACCGGGAGGGGGAGTATCATGACTCCCCCTTGGGGGTGATGACCAGGGTGCGGGTCGTGGATCGGGAGATCCTCATTATCCCCGAGGCGGGGGAGTCGTTTTACTCGGTGGGGAAACTAGTCGAGGAGGTCATCGTCAGTATGTAGCGACCCCGCTTCA
>CAMWHX010000134.1 GCA_947174155.1 uncultured Porphyromonadaceae bacterium | reverse complement strand
GGGTATGAGGAAGATATATTTTGCGGGGGGATGTTTTTGGGGGACGGATCATCTGTTCTCGCTTGTCGAGGGTGTGGTGAAGACGGTGGCCGGTTACGCCAACAGTGCCGTGCCGGATCCGACTTATGAGATGGTGTGCAGCGGTCGCACTGATGCGGCTGAGGCCGTTGAGGTCGTATATGATGATACCAAAGTGGGGCTTACTGACCTGCTTTCCATCTATTTCCGCAGTATCGATCCGACGACTGTGGACCGTCAGGGGAATGACGTGGGATCACAGTATCGTACGGGCATCTATTATACCGACGAGAAGGATCTCCCTGTCATCGAGGCTTATGTGGCTGTGGTGCAACGCCGGTATGTCGAACCGCTGGCCGTTGAGGTGGAGCCTTTGGACAACTTCTATCCGGCGGAGCTTTATCATCAGGAGTATCTTTACAAGAATCCGCGGGGATACTGTCATATTGACCCGAAACTGTTTGCCGAGGTGAAATCGCGTAAGGCGAAGTCGCTCGATAAGTCGGAACTGCGTGCCCGACTGACACCGTTGCAGTGGGAGGTGACGCAGAACGGTGCTACGGAGCGACCTTTTCTCAATGAATATGACGAGGAGTTTCGTCCCGGTATCTATGTGGATGTGACGGATGGCACACCGCTCTTCGTCTCGAGCCGCAAGTATAACTCAGGATGCGGTTGGCCGGCTTTTACACGACCTATCGATGAGAGTGCCGTCACTGAGCATACGGATAAGTCCTTCGGGCGTACACGCACGGAGGTGCGTTCCGCTTCGAGTGGCGCTCATCTTGGTCACGTTTTCCCGGATGGCCCCGCCTCGGAGGGGGGCATGCGGTATTGCATAAACTCCGCCTCCCTTCGCTTCATACCCAAAGAGGAGATGGAGGGGGCCGGGTATGGTAAGTATCTTCCTCTGGTCAAGTAGCGCCCGGCGCTCAGAATGAATAATCCGTTTGACTATTCACCCGGGCGGGGGTGTGAGGAGGGTTACCGGCGGTTGATCCGGCGGATTGAGCGGTTGCGGCGTTGCCGGCGACCGGAGGATGTCATGCTTTGTCGGGAGTTGGACGCCGGAAAGATGTTGGGGATTCTGGTTGCCGAGGATGCTGAGGGAACCGGGCATACACTATACGCTTTTTCCGGACAGTTAGGGGATCTTGGGTTTCATCATCCCGACTTTGTAGGCCCCATCTTCGATTATCTGCAACCGGATGGATACTTCAAGACCCGCGAGCGCGAAATATCGCGGCAAAACGAGGAGATTACCCTTTTTGAAGAGGGATATCTTGCCCGGGTCAGGGGTGAATATCGTGAGGCGGAGGCAACCTTACAAGCCGAGGTTACATCATATCGCGAGGAATGCCTTCGGGCTAAGAGGGAACGCAAAGCGAGACGCGAGACGGGCGTGGCCGATGAGAATGAACTGGCTGAGATGATACGCCGCAGTCAGTTTGAGAAAGCTGAGTTGCATCGTCTTAAGAAGCGGACGGCTGAGGCTCTCGCTCCGCTGGCCGGGAGGGTGAGGGTGGCTGAGTCGCAGTTGGCGATGATGCGAGAGAAGCGAAGGAGGGATTCAGAAGCGCTCCAGGGTTGGCTGTTTGATAACTTTAACCTTCTCAATGCTCTTGGAGAGACGCGGACCTTGCGTGAGATATTCGCCGACACGCCTATGCGTGTGGCGCCATCGGGGGCAGGAGAGTGCTGTGCTCCCAAACTTCTCCATGCTGCCTATAAACGAGGCTGGCATCCTGTGGAGATTGCCGAATATTGGTACGGGAGTCCAAAAAAGGGAGAGGTGCGTCATCACGGGGCTCATTACCCCGCTTGTCGCGGCAAGTGTCTCCCTGTCCTGACGTGGATGCTCCGGGGGCTTGACGTCACTCCACCCCTCGGGGAGGAGATGACTCCCGACCGAACGCTGACACCGAAGCTTCTTTTTGAGAATAAGTGGTTTTGCGTTATCTCCAAGCCGTCGGGACTGCTGTCGGTGCCAGGAAAGGGAAATGCCCCATCCGCACAGAGGTGGCTGGAGGAGTATTATGGACCGCAGAAAGAGGTGAAGGTCGCGCACCGTCTTGATCAGGATACCTCCGGACTACTGATCGCTACCTTCGGGCGGGAGGCGTATAAGGTCATGCAGTCCCTCTTCGCCGGCAGACAGGTACGAAAGACTTATGTCGCCCTGCTGGAGGGGGATTTTGAGGCCCTGGGCGCGGGCCGGAGCGGACGTATAGTGTTGCCCCTCTCGGCAGATATACTCGATCGTCCTCGTCAGCGGGTTGATTATGAGACCGGAAAAGAGGCCGTGACGGAATATGAATTTACAGATACCGCAGATGGTCGTAGCCGAGTGGAGCTTCATCCCCTGACCGGGCGAACACACCAGCTGCGCGTGCATATGGCCGCAGGGCTCGGAATGCCCATAGTCGGCGACAGGCTCTACGGTAACCGTCGATCCGCAGGAGGGGAGCGCCTTCGGCTGCATGCCCGCAGCGTGGAGTTTCGTTTCCCGCCTGACGGTCGAGATTACCGTTTCGAGACGGAGGATCCGTTCTGAGGGAGGAGGGGATATTACTCTTGAGGCATGGTCAGTGCCCTTGTGGATTGCCGACAGTAGCCTGAGTTTTGTTATCCACGATTGTAACGGTGATTATAGCGTAATTTTGGACTATCGGTTTGTTACGGTAAAGGAGTCAGTCCCCGATCAGGCAAATATTGGAGCAATCGTTGCATAGGCTGTCTTTTAATTCAAAATGGGGATTCCCTCCTTTGGCGTCTGCCATTATACAGCCGGGATTATCATTCGTGCAGTGGGGGCAGCCATAGAAGCCATGGCAGAATTCATGGACTGCCAGTTTCCATAAATCTTTCTGTCTTTTAAGGCGGTAGGTTGATATTATGCTCACATGCCCTTTGCCAAGATATGACAACCCAAGAATGCCGTAATCATCGCTATTATGGATAGAAGTTGAAATATCCTTATCTGTAACCCCAATTAAATAATAATCGGTGTCAACCTGATTGCTCTTGTCTTTTGGACCAGACCAAATATAGTTATATTCCTCCTCCAGCCATTTGATAACTTTCAGTGCGTGAAACCGTGATTTGGAATTATTCAGACATAGAGACGGGATAAACGCATGTGTTACTGTATGAACACTATACGGTTCCCATCGTTTCTCCCCAAAGTTCTTATAAAAGTCTTCACATAAATGTGAAACTTTATCATCGGTGACCCCGTCAAGCGGCACAAAATACTCTGATATAAGGGGAGGTCCGGGGTGCGCGGACTCATCCGAGGCTATCATTCCTCTCTTCCCACATGATCCGAGTGTAAGTATCAAAACCCCTACTACTGATAGGAAAAATCTGTTGGCCCAGGTCCAGGACATATTAAATATTCTCATTTTAACTTCTACGCATAAAATTCTTCGAACGAGTTTTATAGGGATAGTGCATCAGATGTAGCACCCGATGCGCCATCGGTTTTTAACCAGACACACTCGATGGAACAGTATCGAGCAAAACCGATATTCACGCAAGCAATCAATATAACTAGACAAAAAAATAGTTTACGCATAGTCACTTAAAGATTGATTTAATACGAGTCCAAATATTCTTTTCCTCCGATGAATCCCCACTGAAATCCGTTAGTCCTGAAACTGAGTTAACCTCAATAATAAACGCCGTATGATTATCCGAATTTCTAGAAGTAGCGCCTTTTAATATGGAAACTTTCTCCTCAATACTGGGAACCTCATTT
>CAMWHX010000133.1 GCA_947174155.1 uncultured Porphyromonadaceae bacterium | reverse complement strand
CCAAGCCAATAGCCCAAGGCGCAGCCGAAGAGGCCGACGAAGATAGTGGCGCAGGCGAAGATAAACCAGGCGGCTATATGGCCCGATTCGAAGTATCGGACCGAGTCGAGCGTGAACTCTGAGAATGTGGAGAATCCTCCACACCACCCGGTCATAGTCAGCAGGATAAAGGTAGTCTTGTGCTCGTAGGACCACGAGCTGTGGACCATCAGTCCGGCACAGAGCCCGATGATGAAGCAGGCCGAGGAGTTGATGATGAAGGTGGCCAGCCCGAGCCAGGGACCGGTGTGATGTATCACAAGGCTAAGCAGATAGCGGCACACAGCTCCGAGACCGCCCCCTGTGAAGACGAGTAGCGACTTTATCCAGATATCCATAATGAGTGAGGTTTAGGGATGGATAAAAAAGGGCGCTTGGCTCGAAAGCCTGCGCCCTTCAGTAAGCAAAATGTGTTTTATTATTTTGTAGTAAAATAATCGGGGGTTATTTGCCGATGCGAGCTTTCTCACGCTCGATATAGGCTTCGATGTTCATGCCGTTGCCAAGCTGGAAGGTGGGGAAGTCGCGACGGATCACCTCGTAGCATTCCAGAGCGTCGGCATATTTCTTCTGTGCGTCATAGACGACAGCTTTTTTCAAGAGCGCACGAGGGACTATCTGGGGATTTCCCTCACCCTTGCGGACAGCTGTGGTGAAGGCTTCGATAGCCTGGTCGTACTTCTTGAGGTTTACGTAGCAGTCACCGAGCATGATTTCGGCGTTAGCCTGAAGGACGGGCTCCTTGGTGGAGAACTTCTTGAGATACTCGATAGCCTTCTCATACTTTCCCTGCTCGTAGAGAGCCTCGGCGGCGCTGAGGGCAGCCAGCTTGCCGGCCTTGGTGCCTTCATACTGGTCGGCTACCTGAGCATACTGCGTGGCGGCTACGGAGTCGGTCGGCATGGCTACGGTCTCCACTTTGTTGAAGGCCTCATAGCTTGCCTCGGTCTTGGGTTTGCGTATGCCGTAGACATACCAGAGGGTTGCGGCTGCTATGACGATGATAGCGCCGAATGCTACGTAGAGAGCTGTCTTGTTGATAGCGATCTGGCGTCCTACGGACTGCAGGTTGCGGTCCAGGGCGTCGATTGCGGTCTCGTCGGTCTGAGGAGTCTGTTTGTCAGATGCCATTGTTGTCGATATGGTCTTGTCAGTTGATATTTCAATAAATGTCTCAGTGGCCCGCCTCTGCCGCCGAGCGGAGGGGTGTGCCACAATGCAGGTGCAAAATTAACGAAAAAAATCGGGGGATGCCAATTTTTTACCGATTTTTTCTTTTTTCTCTCCCGATTTTGTGGGTCAAGCGGTGAAAAAGTGCTAAATTCGCACTGCGAAACGCTCTGAGGGGCTCAGGAAGTCCCGGCGCCGTCATCACAAATTCATCATACCGATAATAATGCGCGATAATCAGCACCTCACCCAGGAACAGACCCTTCAGCTGCGTCTCACACCGCAGCAGCTTCGCTATGTGCGTCTGCTGGAGATGAACGCTGCGGAGCTTGACGAGGCTGTGGAGAGGGAGATGGAGGCCAACCCCGCTCTCGAAGCCTCTCCGGGGGCACCTCCGCAGAGTGAGCCGGCGGGTGGAGGTGTGACCCGCACCCGACGTGCGGTGTATGATGACGACACACCTCAATATGTGATACCGGAGGAGGAGCCTAATATGTATGACACCCTCGAGGAGCAACTCGCCTCCCTCCCTCTTGACGAGGATGTGGAGCGCGCGGCGCGATATATAGTCGCGAGTCTTGACGGCAACGGATACCTGCGTCGCGATCTACCGCTGCTGATTGACGATATGGCAATTAATCACGGTCTTCATGTAGATGAGGAGACACTCCGGCGTGCACTGGACGTGGTTCAGTCCCTGGAGCCTCATGGAGTCGGAGCGAGATCCTTACAGGAGGCCCTGGATCTGCAATTGAGAGCTCTACCGAAGTCGCAGGAGCGTGATGACGCCCTGCGGGTTGTCAGGGAGCAGTTCGAGCCCTTCACCATGCGTCATTACAGTCGGCTGGCCTCCTCTCTGGGACTTGACAGCGAACGGGTGCGGAGGGCGTCGGCTCTGATATCCTCCCTTAATCCCAAACCGGGAGCCTCGGTAGGTGGAGGGACACCCGAGGGTGCACGCGCTATCGTGCCGGATATCATCCTGAACCGTGAGAATGACGGCTCTCTCTCCATATCTCTCAATAATCGCTATCCCGAACTCGCAATCCAACAGTCGTTTGCACAGGCAGTGGCCGAGATGGAGGCGGGTGCGCGGGAGAGAGCTGCGCGTGACGGCACGCGGGAGTTTGTGATGAGTAACTATAATGACGCCCGCGACTTCATACGGGTGCTTTCTCAGCGGCAGAAGACACTTATCCAGGTGATGACGGCTATACTGAGCCTGCAACGCGATTACTTCGCCACGGAGGATGTGTATGCCCTGCGTCCGATGATGCTTAAGGATATAGCAGCGCTCACCGGACTTGATTTCTCCGTCATATCCCGGGCCTCGGCGGGTAAATATGTCGCCACGCCGTGGGGCACCTTCCCGCTGCGCTTCTTTTTCAGCGACTCGAAGGGTACCGACAAGTCGGTCAAGACAGCAGAGGCCGAGAGTGACGAAAAGGGGGATGCCGGGGAGACTGCATCCACAGAGATCATCACCAACCGCAAGATCGAGGCCCGCATAGCGCGTCTTGTGGAGGAGGAGGATAAGCGCCACCCGATGAGTGACGAGAAGTTGCGGCGCGCCATGGCTGAGTCGGGTTTCGACCTGTCGAGGCGCACAGTGGCGAAGTATCGCGACCGAATAGGAATACCCGTAGCGCGCTTGCGGCGCACTCCGGACTGACATGACAACTTACAAAACAAAACTATAAACATTACATCACAACAATGACTCTACGACATCTTAATAAATCAGCAAGACACGGGTTTACCCGCGCTCTCTTCGCCTGCATGGCGATACTCTTCGCTATCAACTCCTACGGTGTGACCGACAAGGAGATGGAGCAGGCCCGCACGATCGCTGCGCAGACCTATCTGCGTTATGCCAATGATGGATCGGGATATCTTGATGATCATCATCCTGCGACTATGGCAGAGTTGCAGAAGATCCTTAAAGCTAAGGAGAAGGAGAATATAAAGGCCTTCATGGGAGTGGCCGTGCCTAAGGATTATGCCTCCTGGGATAAGGCCAAGCTGGTGGAATACTGGTCAGTGACTGCCTTCAAGGCCCCGGGATTGACGGAGAAGGGTAAAGGGGGTAAGAGCCGTGCCCGCTCGCGTCTCCAAGCCATGAAGGTTTCTGATCCTGCTTCGGCCAAGGTAGAGGAGCCGAAGGTGGTGGAGACTAAGGGAAATGAGGGTAAGACTGCTGAAGAGGTGGTAAATGATCCCGCTGCGACACAACCGGAGGAGAAGCCTGTGGAGACGGTGGCAAGCGTCGCTGACAGCACGCGGGCTGCGGCTCAGGCCGAGATGGCAGCTCTCAGTGAGGAAATCGCCCTCACGGAGGAGGCTGAGGCGGCCGCAGAGGATGTGGTTGTGAAGAAGAGTGACAATACATGGCTCTATATAGTCATCCTTTGTGTGCTCATCGCTATTGTGGTTGCGCTGGTGATCTTTGCGTCTTCGACGATGAAGCGTCGTGGGAGCTCTGAGGAAACCCCCGAGGAACGGGATCGCAGACTTAGCGGAGACTCAGCGGTGGCCGCCGGGCGTCGGGCCGAGAATGAGGGCTTGAAGCG
>CAMWHX010000132.1 GCA_947174155.1 uncultured Porphyromonadaceae bacterium | reverse complement strand
TTTAATTGACAGTCTCTTGCTTTCAGTTCCTGCTCGACAGCCAAGGATATCACATACTTCCAGGATATGGACGCCGGCACGGTGGTTAATCCTATCAAAGTCTTTGATATCAAGGTCAAACCCGAGGATAAGCTTTCGATCGTGGTGACGACGCAGGACGCCGCCCTGTCGAGTCTCTTTAACCTCGTGACTACCCAGAACCGTCTGACGACTTCGACCTCTTCAACCAAGGTAGAAGGTGGCTCCGCTTCGTCCTCCGGTTCAGGCCAGGTATCGTTTTACACCGTAGACAAGCAGGGCGACATCAACTTCCCCGTTATCGGCAAGATCCACATAGCCGGCATGAACCGTTATCAGGTTGCTGAGTATATCGAGAATATCCTCCAGGAGCGTGATCTCGTCAAGGATCCTATCGTGACCGTCGAGTATGCCAATACCGGCCTTTCGATTCTGGGCGAGGTGAAGGCCCCCGGTCGATATGAGTTCAACCGCGACCGACTGAATATCATCGACGCCATCGCGATGGCCGGAGACCTGACGATGAACGGTGAGCGCGAGAATGTGCTCGTGTTGCGCCAGACCGCTGAGGGCGGCCAGGAGGCTTACCGCATCAACCTCACCGATTACAAGAATGTAACTCAGTCTCCTGCCTATTACCTCCAGCAGGATGACGTCATATATGTTGAGCCCAACGACAAGGCCAAGCGTGAGACTACTCCCAACGGCAACACTCCGCTGACCCCCTCCTTCTGGATCACTGTCGGCTCCTTCGCCGTGACTATTGCCACGTTGATTATTTCACTGACTAAATAAATTCTCTCAGGCTATTTAAGTTATGGCTGAAAAGATTGAACTTACTTCGAGACCGAGACGCGCGGAAAACAACTCCATGGTCTCACCGATGGATGTGCTGTATCTGACACTGCGCCACTGGCCCTGGATCATCCTGTCGGTGGTATTGTGTGTCGGTCTGACCTACGTCTGGCTGCTGCGTACCCCCAACACCTACAGCCGCTCCATAGATATCCTCTTCAAGGACCAGCGACTCGGTTACTCCGCCACGACCGACTATTTCGACGATATGGGTCTGCTGCGCAACCGCTCCAACCTGCTCAACGAGATTACCTCCCTCAAGGCCAAGGACCTGATGGAGGAAGTTGTGCGTCGTCTGGACCTCGACGTCAATTATTATAAGGAGGGCCGCTTCCACAAGGTAGCGGTCTATGGCGTCACCAATCCCATCAAGGTCTCCTTCCCCGACATGCCCGAAGATGAGTCCACTACCACATGGGTAAGCGTCGACGGGAGCGGCAAGGTGACACTCGACTTCGATGACGACGACAAGGAGTATTCCGGAGTGATGGGTAAGCCCATCAAGACCTCCGTCGGTGAGGTTATAGTTGAGCCCACCGCAGCCTATGAGAAGGGAGAGAAGATCAATATTTATGTGTCGAAAATACCCATCGCTGCGGCTCGCGACAGTTTTCGTGCCGCCCTTAATGTGACCCAGCCCGAGGAGGACAGCACCATCCTTAACGTCACACTCTCTGACCGTCTTCCCGAGAGAGCTGATGATATATTGCAGACACTGATTGGAGTCTATAACGAGCAGTGGGTACGCGACCGCAACCAGGTGTCGGTCGCATCTACCAACTTCATCAACGAGCGTCTCGGCGTCATCGAAGGTGAGCTTGGCAACGTCGACTCCGACATATCATCCTATAAGAGTGCCAACCTTATACCCGACATCGACAAAGCCGCTTCGATGTATATGAGCCAGAGCCAGCAGACCTCCGCCCAGATTTTAGAGGTCAACAACCAGCTCGCCATGGCCCGTTACATCCGCTCCTATATGAACTCCGAGGCTAACCGTGACCAGCTGCTCCCGGCCAATACCGGTGTGCAGAACAGCAATGTCATGAGCCTTATCGACGAGTATAACGAGAAGATACTTCAGCGCAACTCTCTGATAGCTAAATCATCAGACAAGAACCCGATCGTCGCCCAACTCGACGAGCAGCTCTCATCGCAGCGCCGCGCCATCATCCGCACTCTCGACAACGAGATCGTCAACCTCAACACTCAGCTGAAAGCCCTACGCGGCAGTGAGGCGCAGACTATCTCGCGTATCGCCTCCAATCCGACTCAGGCCAAGAACCTGCTCAGCGTCGAGCGTCAGCAGAAGGTCAAGGAGGCACTGTACCTCTTCCTCCTCCAGAAGCGCGAGGAGAATGAGCTCTCGCAGTGCTTCACAGCCTATAATACCCGCATCATCAACAAGCCCGGTGCCTCCGGTGCTCCCGTCACCCCCGACCGTCGCGGCGCCCTGATGATCGCCTTTGTCATCGGCCTCGTGATCCCCTTCGGATATACATACGTCAAGGAGGCGCTCAACACCAAGGTGCGCGGCCGCAAGGATATCGAACATCTCACTCTACCCTTTGCCGGAGAGATTCCCCTTATCGGAGACAAGAAGAAGAAAGGGGAAGAAACCGACAAGCATATTCTCGTGGTGCATGAGGGTGAGAGAAACGTCATCAATGAGGCGTTCCGCGTGCTTCGTACCAACGTCGAGTTTATGAGCAACGACCACACCCCCGGCGAGGCCAGCGTGATTGCCATCACCTCCTTCAATCCCCACTCAGGTAAGTCGTTTATCACCATGAACCTCGCCGAGGCCATATCTCTCAAACACCGTCGCGTGCTCGTCATCGACGGCGACATGCGCCACGGATCCGCCTCCCGCTATGCCGATTCACCCAAACATGGTCTCGCCGATTATCTCGGCGGCAAGATCAGCGATATCAACCAGGTCATAGTGGAACTTCCCAACGCCCATGGACTCAGCCTTCTCCCCATCGGCAATATGCCCCCCAACCCGGCTGAGCTCTTGGAGAATCCCCGCTTCGAGGCTGTCCTAAAGCAGCTGCGCACAGAGTATGACTTCATCCTGATTGACTGTCCGCCGATCGAGGTCGTGGCCGACGCACAGATCATCGACCGCTACGTAGACCGCACGATCTTCGTGCTCCGCGTCGGTCTGCTCGAACGCTCCATGCTCAATACCCTCGAACGCCTCTACGAGGATAAGAAGTATAAGAACATGGCGGTCATCCTTAACGGTACACCCAACTTCGGCAGCCGCTACGGCTACCATGGTTACCACTACGGCTACGGTTACGGCTATGGTTACGGCTACGGCAGTAGCTATGGTACCGAAGAGGGTAAGAAAGGTAAGTAATGTCCTGATACCGGTCGCGGCTCCCGGCCGGATGCCCCGACAGAGTAAGCGACGAATTTAGTTACTTATGATTGATACTTCTCGAATAGGTCTGCTGATGACGACAGGAGATACCCTGACGGGTTTCTCCTCCGCCATGGGACGTCTTGGAGTCAGCTCAGGCGATTGGATTGTCATCGAGATGCTGGTATTCTTCATCGTGATGATACTCTCCGGAATCATCATCCCGCAGATACTGCTCATAGCGTTTCGCAAGAATCTATTCGACGATGTAGACCCACGCAAAATACACCAGGGAGCGGTGCCACGACTCGGAGGGATCGCTTTCTTCCCCGCCATCCTCTTCGCGATGCTACTGGTGTTTGGAATAGTCTCCTCGCTCGATTTCATACCCATCACCGAGGGTGTGCTGATGAACCTGCGCGGAATGTGCTTCATCACCTGCGCCGTCATCATACTCTACCTCGTCGGGATGGCCGATGACCTCGTCGGGGTGAAATACCGTGCCAAGTTCGGAGCGCAGATCATCGCCGGACTCCTCGTCTGCGCCGGAGGACTGCTCCTCGACGACCTCCACGGATTCCTCTGGAT
>CAMWHX010000131.1 GCA_947174155.1 uncultured Porphyromonadaceae bacterium | reverse complement strand
GTCTTGCCCAGACCGAGGTTGTCGACATTGACTACGAGCTGCTCGGGAATCTCATTGTAGAGAGCCTTAACTTTGAGCTTACGCATGGAGAGCTGGAGCTTACCACCGGCCTTCACACCCTCGGCGTGACCCTCGATCTTGACGGGCACCTCCATTACGATGGGTTTGTCGGGGAAAACCTCCAGGAAGTCGATGTGGAGCACATCGTCCTTCACGGGCTGGAAGGCGAGATCCTTCATGACAGCCTTGCGCTTCTCGCCGTTAATCTCCAGGTCGATCTCGAAGATCTCGGGAGTATAGATAAGCTTACGCACGTCCTCAGCCTTCACGATGAGGTCAGTGGTGATGATGCCGCGCTTGTCGTCGATAGCCACGAGCTTCTCACCGGGCTTGAGCTCTGCGTTGTAGGGGAGCTCGACGATCTTGCCACCGTTGAGCACTGCGGGGATCTTACCCTCCTTGCGGAGAGCCTTTACGGCCTTCTTGCCGAGGTCGACACGTGCGTCGGCCTTGAGTTCGAATACTTTCATTGTTTCGTTGGGGTTGTGTTACTCAAAATATAATTACAATATTTCCCATCACACGGTAATTACCATACTCGTGGTAACAGGGCGAGTCTGCCGCCTGTGGAGCCCCGGTTGAAGCTCCTCTTCGGTTTCGCGCTGCAAAGTTAGCAATAAGTTTCGACATATGCAACTTTTAGCCCTCTATTACCTCTCCCTCACCTTATATAATGCAATACAGGGTCCCCGCTCGGCGGAAACCCTGTATTGCATTATATAAGGTGTATTGTGAATTACTTCACGAGAATCTTGGCAACGGCTCCATTGGCGCGTGCC
The DNA here is from genome assembly GCA_947174155.1 of uncultured Porphyromonadaceae bacterium. The sequence goes on along the minus strand of CAMWHX010000131.1, from coordinate 2,997 downwards.
ACGTAGAGACCTGCGCCGAGACCGGAGTTCATCAGGCGCTGACCCTGCAAGTTGTAGATCTCGACATCATCGCTGCCGTTGGCAAGAATCTTGCCGTCGGCGATAGTGAACTTCACAGCATCACTGTCGGCACCTACACCCTCTACGCTGCCCGGTTCACCGATCTCACGCTTGGCTGCATTGACTACCTTGCCATCGTTGTTCATATCGATGATCATGCAGACTACGGAGAGGTTCTTCTCCTCCTTGACAGAGGCGGGGACGTCCATCTCGATATGGGCGCTGTAAATCTGATCAGCCTTAACGGTCGAGGGGATATAGCCGGACTCACCATTGAAGGAGATACCTGCAATACCGCGGGCTACGTCATTATAAGTAGTCACCGTGTGACCGGCGGCAGAAGCCCAATCCCCATAGAAGGGATCACTCGAACCGCTGGCATAGTTGGTCTGACGTCCCTGCAAGCCATTCTCCAGGACTACGGTGAAGACATTGTAGGCCAGACGGTCAGCCTCCAGGGCAAACTCAACGTCTGCAAAGACCTTGACCTTACCATCCTCCACATATGCGTCGGCGATATCGATACCTACGACAGTAGGTTCTGCAAGCTCCTGGAGCACGTAGTCATAGAATGTCTCGTCGCCGCTTGCGGAAGCGAGGGTCAGCATACCGTTCTCATCGACGGATGTGGGCATCAGCATCTCGGGACGACGGTTGACACGACCCTGAGGATAAGCCATGAAGCCGAGGAAATCACCCTCATACTGAGGATATGCGAAGGGATCATCGTTGTGGATCGAGATGGCGATGAAGTTCTCGGGAAGGAGCTCTTCGATCTTCTCGATTGCGACCATGCCGCGGGGACAGTTGCCACACCATGTACCGGTACCCTCCTCGAGGATCACGCGTTTCACCGGCTCATGGGTAAGCGCACCCACACGACCGGTATAGCGGCTGGTAGCGGAAACATTACCATCGCTCAGAGTCACCTCCACGGTGTATGGGTTGTAGACACCCTGCTTCAAGGGGAGGGGCTGAGGGAATGTGAACTGATGAGGCTGGGCTGCGGTGATTTCAAGACCGTCTGCCTCGTAGGTACTGATCACCCCGGAGGCTGCCGACAGAGTAGCCTTGATCGAAGTGTACTTCTCGGAAGAACCCTCGGTCAGCATGGTGTAGGCACGAACCTGCACGTCATCCACACCGGCCACTGACTCGGGTGTGCGGCTGCCGACAGCAAAGATACCGTTGCGGCGCACCCAGAGGTTGTCTACGAAAACAACCGACTGAGCCTCATTCTCGTTGACAAACGCGATGTAGACCTGCTTACCCTCGAACTCATCCATCGGGATGACAACGTGAGTCCACTCACCGGCAAGCTTCTCGGACTCCGATCCGGGATCGAGAATCTCGTCAAACACCACCTTACCCTCGCTGCGCATACGGCCGGTAGTCTCGGCGTCGAGCCAGGTTATTCTCTCGTCGCTCGGCCATACGATCACTTTCAGGCGATCCTCCTTGTCAAGACGATAACCCTGGGCGTCAAACTCGAGAGTCACATTGCTGGAGTCGATCTTGAGCTGGGGAGTCACCATCCAGTCGTCAGACTTGCCGGCGGGATTATACATGGAGTGGGATGCGGCCACACGGTCCTCGGTGGCGAGGTCCTCACGCACGGAGAAGTTCCAGGGAGTGTTGTCGACATCAAAGCCCAGATCTTGCATCGACACCACAGGGACATTATGGTCACCCTCATATTGCAGCTTCATGGTGCTCAGTGAGGTTGCCATGTCGTTGAAGTCGATCTTGAAAATGGTCTCGAAGTCCCCGACCTGGAGTGTCCATCCACCCTCATATTTGAGACGGATCTCCTCATTGGGGCAGTAACCGGTGTTGTCAGTCACGGCTCCGGCGGGGATAACAACCTCATAGTTGAAGCCATCCTCGAGGTTATAGCCGTCGAAGGGATACGCATACAGCATCGTGCCGGAGGCGGAGAGGGATAAACTTGCCACGGGGCGCTCGTTACCCTCCTGATAGAGCTGAGCGGTAGCACCGCGGCTCACCACGGGAGCATAGTCAAACACTACGGCCAGCATATTGCTCGGGCCGAAGTTCACTACGCGCGAACCGTCAGCAGGGATAGCGGTCTGCATCTCCAGCGGCTTCTCCGCGCGTCCGTTATAATTAAACTTGATATCCACATTGGCCATGAAGGAATCGTCCATAAGGAACGTTCCGGCCGGCACAAACACCTCCCATCTTGTCTTCTCCCCCAGAGCAGTCGAAGGGAGAGTAACCTTCCAGATAGTGCGGTCGGTGTTATAGGGGGTCACACTCTCGGCCTTAACGGTAACGTCGCCTGCGGTCACCGTGATTTCGGGAGTAGCGGATGCAGTGCAGGATCGCTCGAACTGAAGATATATCTCATCCAGGCGTGCCAGCTCGGAATTGGGAGCCGGCTGAGCGGCCCATGGCTTCATGAGGTTGATGTTTTGCGCAGCCTCGAAGAAGGAGCGGTCAGGAAGCGAGATGTAATATCCGGTCTGACGGGCAGCAGGACCCATGGCTACCATCGAGCGTCCGTCGGGACTCATATAGAACGGCAGACCGCTCTTCGAATCCTGCCCTGTGGCCTGAAGGAAAGTCATGTCATACTCCTGCTCAAGGATGTTCTCAAGGGAATACCACATGTCTCCGGCCCGGAACGTCACACTGCGGTTGATATTGCCGTAGTTGTCCCAGCCGAAAAGCTCGCCATTGTCGGTGATACCCATGATGCCGTGGTGGAAATCAGAGGGATTATCCTTGAGGAAATCAATCTTTTTGGTCTCCAGATCCACTACAAAGGGGACATAGTTGTCATCCGGGAATGCCGTACCGTTGACCTTGGGGAGGAGAGCGACACCGGCAAGTTTCTTACTGTCAGAGCTGAAGCGGGGGAAGAGAGAACCGTCAAGCTCTGCCTTCTCAGTATACTCACCGGAGGCGATAAGC
>CAMWHX010000130.1 GCA_947174155.1 uncultured Porphyromonadaceae bacterium | reverse complement strand
TGCCCCCGTTTGTGTGCTGGGGTTGTTTGTGGGGGGGGGGGTTTTTTTTTTAAAGCCCGCGGTCTGTTTTTAAAAACCCCCCACTCCGGCGGTGAAGGAGAAGGGGATGAGACTGGAAAAGAAGGAGTAGTTGGAGCTATTGTACCAGTGCCCGTCGACCTTAATGGAGGCTCCGGCGAAGAGGTCACCGTAGTTGTAGGTCACTGATGCGCGTCCACGCAGACCCAGCGACAGCAGCTTCGTCGACCCCTCGATAGAATCCTCATAGGAATGGTTGAAGCCGATGGCGGGCATAAGGGTTGCGTTGAGCAGTAGATTCTTCACGGGGACCCAGTTATAGCCGTAACCTACGAGGATGGCATAGTCATTGTAGCGGAAGCGGTAGTCCCTCTGCGGAATAGTCAGATAGTGGAGGATATTGGCGGGCAACTGATAGAAGTCCATACCTACGTCCAGATATGAGTAGCTGAACCCCGCTATCCAGGATCCGGCGCTCCGCTTCTGAATCTTTGCGAATCCGTAGGCTGCTCCGTAGGAATATCGCCGGTTGTTGAAGAAATAATAGGCGTCGACAGTCAAGTTATACATCGAAAGTCCCGGGAAAAACTCTTTGAAGAGGTGCCCCTTGTCATATTTCCCGAAGGTGCGCAGATACGTGCCGCCGGTATTTTCGGAGTAGGTCAGGTCGATGTTGAAACGGGCGCAACTGAACCCGAAATTCATCTTCTTATGGTTGATGGGCTTGTTTCCGATGATGTTGGTGAGGTCGAGGGTATAGCCGTAGCTGACGGCCATGTATTGCAAGAAGAGGCCGACATTGCTGTAAGGCTCCGATAGCATCCGGATTCTCATATCCTGATTGAGCTTCATGTCGTAGGCATCTGTCCAGTTGTCATTGACCAGACGCACTTTCCATCGGCGTCCTGTGCCGACTACATAGTCATGGTCAGTGCCGTTGAAGAATTGGTCCCCCCAGTTGTAGACATCGACGCAGAATTGCAGAAATCGGGGCCACTGCACTGTAGTGTCCTGCATCGAGAGGCGCCCTGTCTTGAAGAGATGCCACCAGTTGCGGTCGAGATCAAGATTGGTTATCGAGTCTCGGACACGTTCCTCCTCGGGATAATACACGCCTGTGCGCGAGGGAGGGGCCACGTGATGGCGCATCAACACCTCGGGCGCTCCGAGTGTGGGGAGCACCTCGCGTTCAGACTCCTGGGCATATGCGGTCATCACACCCAGGACCGTGCACAGGAGTGTCAGCAGATAGTGGAGGCGGGAGGGTGTCATCAATGGATACCGCGCTCATCGAGGGCCTCGCGGTAGCGGCGTGCGTTTTCGAGATGTTGGTCGTAAGTGGAAGCGAAATTATGATATCCCGAGAAATCCTCGCGTGCACACATATAGATGTCGTCGGTCTCGGGAGCTTGCAGCACGGCGTCGATTGTGGCGGTGCTCGTGGTGCGTATAGGAGCCGGGGGAAGGCCTTTCACCTTATAGGTATTGTAGGGGCTGTCAACTTCAAGATGCTTCCCGGTCACGCGGCGGATTGTAAAGTCATTGAGTGCGAATCGCACCGTGGGATCAGCTTGCAGGGGCATCCCGATTTTGAGACGGTTAAGGTAGACTCGGGCTACGTTACCCTTCTCTGAGAGCTTGTTGGTCTCTTCGTCTACGATTGAGGCCAGGATCATCACCTCCGCGGGGGTGAGCCCGAGACGTGCAGCCTCGGCACGTCGACGGCCATTCCAGACGCGCAGATAGTGATGACCTATCTTGTCGACCGCCTCCATCGCGGTCGAAGCCCAGTAGATATCATATGAATCCTCGATGAAGAGGGCTAAACCCTGATCGGGTTTGAGGCTGTATCGCTCCATGAGTGTTGAGTCGCTCAGGATGGTGCGCAGTGAGTCGCCGGGAAACTCCACACGCGCTCCCACGCGCTCCGTCAGGTCATTGAGGGAGCGGAAACCGTTGATGGTGACACGCACCGGAGCGCGCTGCCCCGAGGTGATGCGGCGCATGGCGTTGAAGGGGTTGTCACCCTTGTGGATGATATAGGCGCCGTGGCGGCGTGACATGTCGATATTGCGGGCTGAGATGAGTCGGCACACGCGGTCAGCATATGTCTTGCCGAGATATCGCTCTATGGAGTCGTGGACGTTTGACATCTTGGCGTTGCGCGGCAGGCGTATAGTGGCGTCATGATCAGCTTCCGTCAGAAGCATCGGGGCGGCTATGAGGATAGCACCCACTACAAACACCAGAGAGATCCACAGCACAGTGCGTGCCATGTTGATCTTTCCGTTTCGAGGAGTATGATCAGTTGGGGGTTGTGTCATTCGTAGTCGTTGATTATGGAGGCTATTTCCGTGGCCTGCTCCGGGGTGATGGTCGCTATGGGGAGGCTGACCACTTCAGAGGCGATAAGTTCGGTCACGGGATAGGATATGCCGAGTGTCGGATAGTAGCAGGGCTGGAGATGAGGAGGCACGGCATAATGGATGTCAGTGCCCACACCCTGCTCGGTCAGATAGTTGCGGAATCGGTCTCGCTGCGCGGCGGGGACACGCACCACATATTGATGCCATACCTGGGTCGTGCCCGGCAGTATGGCAGGGGGAGTGACGAGAGGGTTGGAGAGAGTGGCGTCGTAGGCCCGGGCTGCCGCGTCGCGGGCTGCTCCGATGGTGTCGAGACGCTCCATGATCACCCGGAGCATGGCGGCCTGTATCTCGTCCATACGGCAGTTGTATCCGGTCATGACATTGTGGTAGCGCCGATCCGAACCGTAGTTGGCCAGGGCTCGGACCGTATTGGCTATCTCAGGGTCGGAGGTGACCACGGCTCCGGCGTCACCCAAGGCTCCCACATTCTTTGTCGGGTAGAAGCTGAGGGCACCGATGTGTCCGAGTCCCCCTGTGGCGTAGGTGTCGCGCAGGCCGGGAGTGGCGCTGCGGGCTCCTATGGCCTGGGCATTATCTTCAATAATTATGATACCTCGGTCGGCAAGTTCGCGCATCAGGTTGGTGTCCCAGCAGGGGGAACCGTAGAGATGCACGACCATCAGGGCGCGTGTACGCTCCGTGATAGCATCCTTGACGCGACTGAGGTCAAGGTTGAGCGTCTCGGGAGAGGGCTCGACAAGGATGGGTTTCAGCCCGAACTCCGTCAGCGGGAGTATAGAGGCTATATAGGTGTTTGCAGGCACTATGACCTCATCGCCGGGGCGCAGACGTCCCAGCTCGATGAGGGCCCGCAGGGAGAGGCGTATGGCATCCAGCCCATTGCTTACCGCCACGCAGTGATCGGTCTCGCAAGCTCGGGCTACGCTCTCTTCCAGTTCACGGGTGTTGGGCCCGTGGAGATACCAGCCGCTACGAATCACCCCCACAGCCGCTGCTTCGAGAGCATCGGCCATGGGGAGTGTGATATCGCGTAATTGCAGGAATGGATACTTCATTCGGTCGTAGTATCTCGGTAGTGTCTGAATCAGGATTACTTACGAAGCACCTCTTTCAGGTCTTTGACATATCGCAGGTATTCGTCCAGGTCCCGGATGTAGTCTTCCTCCTCGTAGTGATGGGAGCAGAGGGCGAGACAGACGGTGCCGGTGGTGAAATTGTGCATTGAGTCCCAGACGCCGGGAGGTATGAGCACACCTTTGTTGGCGCGGTTGAGGGTGATGACGATCTCGCGCTCTCCGTCGCTCAGATGCAGGTCGAGAGATCCGGAGACGGCGATGAGTACCGTCGAGTTCTCGCGGTGTGCATGTCCGCCGCGAGTCTCTCCGCCGGGCACGTCATAGATGTAGAAGACGCGCTTGATGGAGAAGTGTATATGGC
>CAMWHX010000129.1 GCA_947174155.1 uncultured Porphyromonadaceae bacterium | reverse complement strand
CTACGATACCACCATAGATGCTGACCTTATCAGCCTCATAGGCCTTGGTCCATGCCTCATCGAGATCCTTACCCTCGGCGGCGCCGCAGGGATTCATATGTTTCAGGCCGACACAGAAGGGAGTCTTAAATTCGCGCACGATCTGCAAGGCGGCGTTGGCATCCTGGATATTATTGTATGACAACTCCTTGCCGCCGATCTGACGGGCGAAAGCCACGGAGTAAGGCACAGGCTCGGAAGCACGGTAGAAGGAGGCCTGCTGGTGAGGATTCTCACCGTAGCGCAAGGACTGAGCGAGATCAAACTGCAAGAAGAGCTTCTCCGGGAGGCCGGCCTGCTTGCGCATATAAGTAGCGATATGGGAATCATATTCGGCAGTGTGGGTATAAGCCTTTGCCGACAGGCGCAGACGCGTCTGCGGCAGAGTGTCGCCACCCTGACGGATCTCCTCAATGATACCGGCATAATCATCGGGATCGCAGACCACCGTCACGTCATTGAAGTTCTTCGCAGCGCTTCGGAGCATTGAGGGGCCCCCTATATCGATATTCTCGACGGCATCCTCCATAGTGACATCCTCTTTGGCGATAGTCGCCTCAAAGGGGTAGAGATTGACACACACCAGCTCGATGGTGCCGATACCATTCTCTTTCAGCTGAGCCATGTGGTCGGCCTTGTCGCGACGACCAAGCAGGGCTCCGTGCACCTTGGGGTGAAGTGTCTTCACGCGACCCTCGCATATCTCGGGGAATCCGGTCACATCACTTATGTTGGTCACGGGGAGTCCGGCCTCACGCAGTTTTGTCATTGTTCCGCCGGTAGCTATGATCTCCCATCCCAGCTCACTGAGTGCAGTGGCAAACTCCACTACACCTCGCTTGTCGCTGACGCTGATTAATGCTCTCTTCATATGTTTGTTTTATCAATTATTTTACGGTCTTTGCAATTCACCGGAGATTATTCGCCGGATGGTGTCGACATAGAGTCGATGCTCCGTGGCATGAATCATCCCTTCGAGCTCGTCGATATCGCGTCCCTCATAGGGCACTGCGGCCTGCGACACGATTGTGCCCCCGTCGATGGTCTCATCTATATAATGAATAGTGACACCATAGACCTTGACACCATAGTCGAAGGCATCGCGGATGGCATGTGCTCCGGGGAATGCGGGGAGCAAAGCGGGGTGAATATTGATGATACGTCCACCATAACGACTAAGGAGCTCCTCCCCTACTATGCGCATGTATCCTGCGAGACACACCAGCTCGATACCTTCGGCATCAAGTCTGTCGGCTATCATAGCCTCGAAGTCACGCTTGGAGGCATAGTCACGTGGCTTGAATTCGAGTACGGGCACACCATATTTCGCTGCCCGCTCCGTGACCTTCGCGCCGGGTTTGTCGCAGACACACACTGCTACGCGCGCGTCGAGCTCCCCCTCGGCACAGGCACGGGCTATAGCCTCGAAGTTAGAGCCCGAACCGCTTGCAAAGACTGCTAATTTCTTCATCTTTATTATCTCATTTGATGGTCACGCCGCTCCCCTCAACCACACGTCCGATGACGGAAGCATTCTCTCCGTGCGATTTGAGGATCTCGATGACCTGCTCAGCCCCGGCGGCGGGGACAGCGAGTACCATACCGATACCCATGTTGTAGATATTAAACATCTCGCGGTGAGGCACACCTCCGAGACGCTCCAACATGCGGAAGACAGGCAGGATCTCCCAGCTCCCCTCCTCTATCTCGATACCTTGTCCTTCGCGCAAGATACGGGGGATGTTCTCGTCGAAACCTCCACCGGTGATGTGGGCCACGCCGTGGACGTCAGCTTTCTTGATAACGTCAAGCACCGGCTTCACATATATGCGTGTCGGAGTCAGCAGCAGCTCTCCGAGTGTCTTGTCGCCGCTCTCGGGCTGGCGGTCGGAGTAGCTGAGATTATTGTCGGCCACGATCTTGCGCACGAGGCTGAAGCCGTTAGAGTGCACGCCGGTCGAGGGTATCCCGACCAGCACGTCTCCCACACTCACCTTGGAACCATCGATAAGGTCATCCTTCTCCACGGCTCCGACTGTGAAGCCTGCTATATCATACTCTCCGTCGCCATACATGCCGGGCATCTCGGCGGTCTCCCCGCCGACGAGTGCGCATCCGGCCTGACGACATCCCTCGGCTACACCCGACACGATAGCCTCGACCGTAGCGGGATCATTATGGCCTACCGCCACATAGTCGAGGAAGACCAGCGGCTCGGCACCCTGTGCCAAAACGTCATTGACACACATGGCGACGGCGTCAATACCGATAGTGTCGTGACGACCGGTAGCAAAGGCGATTTTGAGCTTGGTGCCTACACCGTCCGTGCCGCTTACCAGCACGGGATGACGATAACCGAGCGAACCCAGATCAAACATTCCTCCGAACGCCCCGATTCCACCCATCATACCTTTGCGGGCAGTGGAGGCTACATGTTTCTTGATACGGCTCACTACCTCGTAGCCGGCCTCGAGGCTGACCCCCGAGTCTTCGTAACTCTTTGCCATTTTAAGTAAGTAGCTTAATTATTCTTTTTGAAGTAGCGCACTGCGTTACGGAATATATTCTGATCCTTGTCGCCACTGATATTGAGCATCAGCCCCTCGCCATATCTCTCACTATGGGCCATCTTACCGAGCACCTGACCGTCGGGCGATATGATACCCTCGATCGCAAGAGTCGAGCCGTTGGGATTGGCGGGAGAAACCATAGTGGCGTTGCCGTTGGCGTCAGCATACTGGAAGGCTATCTGTCCGGCTTCGATGAGCTCGTTACCGAGGTCTTCTGACACCACAAACTTTCCCTCTCCGTGAGAGGCAGCCACGGTGTGCAGGTCGCCGACCTCGAAACCGGCAAGCCAGGGAGAGGCGGTGGTGCCGACGCGGGTGGTGACCATCTGCGAGATATGGCGGTTGATATCGTTGCGGAAGAGTGTCGGGGAGTCTTCGCTCAGGTCTCCGATACGTCCGAAGGGGAGCAGACCGGACTTCACGAGGGCCTGGAAACCGTTGCAGATACCCAAGACGAGTCCTCCGCGGCCGATCAGGCGCTCGATGGCATGCTTGACATCCTCGTTCATGATGACGTTAGCGATCATCTTGGCGCTCCCGTCCGGTTCGTCGCCGGCCGAGAAACCACCGCTGAAGGCGAGAATATCACAGTCATCTATGGACTTGACCATCTCGGCTGTAGACTGTTTCACATCCTCGGGCGTTAGATTGCGATATACACCCATCTTGACCTCCGCTCCCTCGCGGGTGAATGCCTTGGCCATATCGTAGTCACAGTTGGTACCGGGGAAGACGGGGAGGAATACTACGGGTGTCTCCTTAGCCTCACCGGGATATGCGGTGCAGAAGCGGTCGGAGGCGGCGTTGGGCGCATCACCCTCCACACCGCTTCGGTCGGGATAGACTTCGGTATAACGGTCACGATTGGCATGCCAGAGGGTCTCGATATCCATTGTCTCGCCGCAGAGTGTCACCTCGGGGGCCTCCACAGTGCGACCGATAGTGCGCATTCCGGGAATCTCCAAGTCGTCGTCACACTCTACGATGACTGATCCGTAGCGGGTAGCAAACAGTTCGTCGCGATCCATCTCCATATCTGCTCCGATGCAGTTGCCAAGGCTCATTTTGGCCACACCTTCGGCGACACCACCCTTACCTACGGCCCAACCTGCCGTAACGCGCCCGGCGGATATCGCCTTGTGCAACTCATCATACCCCTTGGCGAGGGCCTCTGTATCGGGCATGAGGGTTGCGAGAGGTGGGAAATCAAGTAGGGCGATCCTGCGACCGGCTTTCTTAAACTCCGGACTTATGACGCGGCGGGCATC
>CAMWHX010000128.1 GCA_947174155.1 uncultured Porphyromonadaceae bacterium | reverse complement strand
GCTATATCCTGTACGGACTTTTTATTATGTCCTCTTGTACCTCCACTTCCCTTCGCCATAACTCACAAGGTCACGAAAGTTATATTTTTCTCATCGGCCAGTGTCATGATGGCGCACCACTTCTCAAGTTCGGACGTGCTCAGAGCTGCGGTGACTTCATTCGTCGTGTCTCCCGTAAGTTTGGCATACACGTCCGCATGCACCGTGAATGTAATCTTATTAGTCGAATAGCGTTTGCTAACAATATAAGATAAAGAATCAGGTGACAGTAAAGGACAGTCTTTAAAATTCAGGTCTTTATTTACACCGAAAAGTCTTAATTCACGAAGCAGAAAGCAACCATTAAACCAATCATTTATAACAGACATATTGGCCACCGATATATATCCATAAATAGTATGGAGCTTAGAGCATTTATTGAATACCTTTTCTGCGTAAGGTTCTTTTGTGCTTACTCCATAGGAAAAATTTAAATTAGTTGAAAAAGGGTTCAAATTGATAACCTCAATATCAGACTGACCATAGAACAACTGATTAAATGTGTCTAATGTACCAGTTGAGTAGGCCTGAGGAGGAAGACAAGTTCTAATTTTACTTTTTTCTGTTTGAGGATTAATCGCAAAATGCTGGAAAGACCAATGTCTACCATAACTCAAGATTTTTATTGCGTCCTCATAAGTTAAATCTATAAGGCCATTCAACTCAAAGAAGCCGGATGTCGCATTAAATTTCCCCAGTGTCCCGCATGCGATATTCCATGTGTCTATGATGACCTGAGGCGGACCGGCGGGTAAGTAGTCACCGCCACCATCTCCGACAAACTCTAACCTCTTCTCTAAAGCCGTCACGGTTTCGCGCATACTCGCTAGCTCATCGAGGATAGCGGATATATCCGGCAATTCTCCTCCCGGAAGTGGTACAGTGCCAATAACGGGCACTTTGTCCGACGCTCCGGCAACGAGATCGATGTCGAGGGGAACGGGGGTCACCTCGTGACGTATCCCGTCGGGATAGGTGTCGTCAGGTATGAAGAGATCCAGCTCACACCAGAGCCGCCCGGGACCTAATCCGTGGCCGTCGGCCACGATACGGATTTTCCCGTCTTCTTTGATGCAGTTCCGGCAGACACCATCGAAGCAGGAGGCCTCGAAGTAACGACCGCGGTTACTCGTATAGAACCGGGCACGCCAGTCATGTAGCGGCCATTCCATCTCTGCTCCGGAGGAGTCCACCGTCCGAAGCAGAAAGTCAAAATCAGATTTGTAATTTATCTTCATCTCACTTATCACTTATCACTAATCACTAATCACTGATCGCTAATCACTAATCACTCCGGAGGTGACGGCGCGGATGTAGTCGGGGAGCGACATCCATCCGGCGCCGTGCATCACCTTGATACCGTCGGCGTCGATGCCTATACCGAAGCCGGCGCTGTTGACGGCCTCGAAGGCCATGCCTCGCTCTCCATCCTGCCAGGCCATGACGTAATCCTCCGTGCCGGTGCCCACGTAGTGGCCGTTGGCGTAATAGCGGGCCTGGAAGTTCCCCTCGCGGTCCGTCACCTTCACCCGCAGACCCTTGCGCACGGTCACCGATCCTATCGACGTCGGCTCCGAGCCTTGCAAGCCGCCGACGTGGGTGATGTTGACCCTCATCCGTACGGTGTAAACTCCCACGGGCAGGTTCGAGCCCTCAACCCAAGCCTCCGAATATCCCTCCTTGCGTCTCTCACCTGAGACATCGACTGCAGTACTGTCCAGAATCAGCGGCTCGGTACTGACGAGAACCTCCGCCCCCGCACTGTTGACAATGTAGATCTGCGCCGTGACCTTCGCACGCCAGTTGCCGTAGTTGTGGGTATAGAGGGAGAGGGGTACCGACACTCGGACTTTGGTGGCACGCCTGAGGCGAAAGGACCCGCAGTTGACCGTCGCAGATTCCCGGTAATACCCCCAGGCGTTGCTCTGCACCACATCCCTGACCACGTCCCCTAAGCGTAGCCCCACGGGACCGTCATAGCTGTTGGCCTCGATATAGGTGCATGGCTCCCCGCCGTTGTAAACCACGATCCGGGCATTGAGAGGATCCACCTCGATTATATCACCGCCGGCCTCACCCCAGAAAGCGTGACCGTCGCAATCGAGGCGGTATGTGGAATCCCCGAGAGTCTCGGCGCCGAAATACATGATCGTCATAAGGTCGGACCCCATCGGTGCTCCGATACGTCCGCATATCGAGCCGTCATCCTCGCGTATGATGATCTCCTGACTGCCGAGGAAGTCAATACTCGCGTTGGGGGCAAGGAGGAGGGAGGTGTATATCGGTCCGGTGTCGCTCATCTCGCTCCACAGCATATCAGCATATTCCCACGACTGAGGACACCCCGTGAGATTGTCCGGGGACGTGAGTCCGTCAGTGGAGGTATGGGGAGCGATGCACTGAAAGCGCGCCATCCCGCCCCCTGTCTCGCGCACCGTCACGACATCGATATAGCGGATACCACCCTCCGGGACCGACCCGTCATTGTAGGACGTACCGGGCGCCCACTCCGTGACACGCACAACCGCCCCCTCCGGACCTTCCGCACCATCGGCTCCCGGAGGACCGGCGGGACCTGCCGGACCCCGCTCCCCGTCATGCACCACCGGCACGGATGTGGCCGCCACATCCGTGCCGTCGGGGAGTGTGGCCTTCAGGCGCACCTCCGTCACGGGGTTGTTGAAGTCGCGGGAGTGAATCATCAGCGAGGCCCCTGAGGGGTCGGCACTCTTCCATGTCCCCTCGATACCCCCCGCGACCGTGCACCAGAGGAGGGAGCAGTCAGGGGTGGAGGGTTTGCCCCCGGCCAGCCGCGTCACCGAAGCGGTGATGTCACGGGTCCACATCGTCTCAAGAGGGGAGACAGTCAGGGTAGAGGGTACCGTGTTGATGGTATACGATACCCCCTGCGACTGCCGTCTGATCGTGCGCGTAGACTGAACCCTGGTCATGACTCCTCACTAAGAGTTGAGGCAGAGGCAGCGGAACCGGCCATAATGTCCTCCCATGCGGGCACCCAGTCCACGGGCACGCTGCCGCGGTGCACGCTGATGTTGCGCATCTCCAGCTCTCCCTGTGTGGTCGTCGGAATATCAAACTGCACGGTGAAGACCCCCGTCTCCGACATCGGGAAGAGGAAGCCCGTATCACGCGAGGAACCGTTGAACTTGATCTGCATCTCGTCATAGTCCGTGCCGGCGGGGATGGTGAAGGTCTCGCAGAAGCGACCTGCCGGGACTCCCGTCTTTGATACCGGTTTCAGGACAGCCGCTCCGTCCGTGCGATTGCCCCCCTTGTGCAGCTGCACGACCACCATAAGACTCGTGCGTGTGTCGGCCTGCTTCTGTGCCATAGCCCATCCGGACCTCTCCATGTTCTTGAGATTTGAGATCTGCGACAGCGCGCAGTAATTTCTTACACCCACCTCCCCGTTGGCGGCTGCCACGAGCTCACAGAGGCGGGAGAAGGATATGGGGGTCAGTGCCCCTGCAGAAGTCATCACCATCACCGTGGCGGGCTGAGCCGTCGTCGGGGTGAGAGTCGAGATATCGAGTATATCGTTCATAGTTTATTGTCAGTACTGAAGGTTTATAATTCGGTTGAGATTATCAGCGTGGCGCTCCCCCCGGCCGTCACCACATCGTTGATGGTGACGGTGAAGGTGGTCTGTCCCAGTGCGTCGGCTCCGCTCATCACCACCTCGTTGCCCGGTCCGGCGCTCGTGTCGAGGAGCTTGAAGTCAAAGGTCTGCGTCCCCTGCTGATACGGCTCCCCGTCGGGATTCGCTACAGTCTTGCGCATCAGCACCGGAGTGTAGACCACGCGCGTGTTCGACCCCTCGACGA
>CAMWHX010000127.1 GCA_947174155.1 uncultured Porphyromonadaceae bacterium | reverse complement strand
TCTCATACCCGCACCGACGGCAACAGAGTTGCCGCCGATACGGGCCTGATACATAAGCCTGCGCTACAGGCTTTTTTAATCTCTATACACTATAATTCGAAGCTGCCCGGAATATTTCCTTTTTCAAACACAAGCTGATAATTATCAAAATATTACCGTGTATCTTAGTCTTAACTGACGGATTCACTCGGCAAATTGTAGCGATTCCACTCGGTAGATTGTGGCGATTTCACTCGGCAAATTGTGACGGTTTTACCCGGTAAATTGTGGAAATTACATTTTCCCGATTGCATGCAGCTTGGTGGTCGTCGTGGGGGTGCGGAGTATGTAGAGGCCGGGGAGAAGAGTCGCGGTGACGTCGCGGCGCAATCCGCGCGTAATCTCCCGACCCGAGAGGTCGTAGACCGTCACTTCATCCTCGGAGTCGTAGTCTGACTCAGGCTGATCGACACCCGAGGTCAGCATGTCAAGCCCACGCTTGGCATCTATGCAGTCCATTTCCGATAGGAGTGCAAGGGCACGCCGGCTATCCAACGTGGGATCCGCCTGCAACCACAGCGCCATCACTCCCGTCACCACAGGCGTGGCCATCGAGGTGCCGCTCATCGCGCCCCAATAGTCCGGGCGCCCGTCGGCATCTCCTGAAGGTCGCGACATAACCATATCCGACCAAGTGAACATATACGGCGACACATACGCGCTGACGGCTGAAACAACAGCTGCTCCGGGCGCCATGATATCCGGCTTCTGACGTCCGTCAAACGTCGGTCCCTCTCCCGAACGGAAATAGCGCTCACCTACACCCCAACCCTGCTTAATCTCGACACCATCGAGGTTCGCATAGGAAGAGCGTGACGTCAGTGCGCCGACGGCTATCATCTCGTGGCCACATGCCGTGGAGGCGATAGTGGAGGCTGTGGATCCTTCGGAGAGTTCTCCATAACCGGAAGCCACAATATATCGGCCCTTATCACCCTCCAGCGTCACAGTCCAGCAGAAACCGTCAGGCACACGGGAATATAGTATTGCCGTCACAGACCGACATCCGTTCTCCGCGTTGTATGCCGTAGAGAGAGCCAACGATGCTCCGGATCCCGCTCCGGGGATATCGTCATAGCGCACACTCTCCTGCGCATCAGTAGAGTAGGTACAGCTGAACACATCCTCCCCGCTCACCTCATCGCGCAGCGTGAGCGTGACGGAGAAGCGGTCAGACGTGCCACCTATAAAGAGGTTTTCGAGTCCGTAGGATGTCGGCACCAGACGGGTCGTGAGACCCCTCGAAGAGTCATCGGTCACAATGGTCGCACGGCGATGTCCCTCATTGCCGGCAGCCACCGACAGTATGCGCCCACTACGACCTGCCATCAGGCCGTCGAGCATCAGCGGAAGGGTATCCGTGCCGTCGCGAAATCCGAGGAGTGTCCCAAGGCTGAGATTGACGGCCAACGGTCGTCCGGCCTCGTCGGCATAGTCGAGCAGGTAATGCAGGGCATCCGCCACACCGGTATCCGTCATATCGCATGACACAAGCACCACCGTACTCCCGGGTGCCATACCCGTGTATAGGTCGGCCGACGAGGCGGCAATACCGGCCACGTGGGTGCCATGCGTGTCTATGGTGCCATCATGTGCAAGCATGAGTATATCATCGGGAGTATCGGCCACAACACCGTATCCGAAGGAGGAGGGATGCCCCCCTTTGTCAGTGGTCCCCCGCTGGTCCCACACCGCAGCGATTCTGCATACCCCGGTCTCATCGCGGAAGGCGGCATGTCGGTAATCAAATCCTGCATCTATCACACCGATGATGATACCCTCTCCCGTATACGGCACGTCCATGGCCCGCACGACATCCACACCGGCCATACGGGCAGCCTCGTCAGCCATTGTGCGCACTTCCGCACTCTGCACTGAGACTACACCCTCGGCCTGCGCGAAGGTATCCAATACACCCCGAGGCAGCAACATCGTCACGTGGTTTCCTGCGATCGTATTGACCCGCGCGCCAAACTCTGCAGCCAACGCCTCCGGATCGGTCTCCGGGGTCACCTCTACAATACAGTGCAACGGAGCTTCGGGATCGACCGGGCATCCCGATCCTTCGGGTGCAGTCGCCTCCCTCCCGGCTATCATCGACGCGTCGAGAGAGGCCGGGTATGTGAGACGGCGTGGCGCCCCCGACACGGCAGATACCGTCAGGGACGCCACGATAAATGAAATAAATATTCCGCGCATCTTCAGAGCCTTATCTTGACACTCTTCACGGAGGAGCCTGTACGCACACTGACGATGTATACACCCTCGCCACAGGACACGACAGTCTCTCCCGATACCTCACCTGAAGCTACGACACGACCCGGGAGATCGCATACCGTATAGCTCCCGGCGCTCCCGCGGATGATGATTGACTTACCGCCGGCCAGAATTTCGGCATCGTTCATAGCCGGAACACACTCCACTCCCGAAGGCTCACCCACATACCATGCGGGGACAGGGAAGCCGAGTTCATCGTCTACTACCCAGGTCCCCTCAGCTGCGCCGTTAAGTGCGGAAAGGGTATCTCCGCTGATAAGCTCCTCCTCGCTTACGGCTATCACACCGCTCTGTGCCGACATGGGTGCGCATCCGGTCAGAGCCTCAACATAGTAGCACGAGGTAGCGACCGATCTCTCCAATTCCGAGCATACGGGGCTGATACCGGGGAGATAGGCAGACCCGATCACGCCAGCCACATTGCCGACCGACACACAGCGGTCAAGCGTGGAGTTGAGCTCCCACCCCACTATACCTGCGACCCAGTAACCTTCATGTCCGTTTACGGACCCGGTATTGATGCAGTCGCTGACGCTCGTGCCCGACACCGATCCTGCGATGCCACCGGTGAAAGTATTGCCGCTGACAGTGCCTGTGTTGACACATCCGCTGATACGGGTACCGGGTTCGGCATATCCGACGATACCGCCATTCTCGGTGGTACCGTTCATCACAAAGCCCGCAAAGGAGCAGTTTTCGATGGTTGCTCCGTAGCTCAGACCCATTATGCCACCTACATCGGGAGAACCGTTGCCATCGACTATCACATCCTCACCCATACGCACGTTGCGCACTACGGTCGAGTTGCGTCCGAGAGCGAAGAGACCCACACCGCCGAGCTCAAACTCATCCGGCTGAGCCAGGACGATACGCACACTGTTGAGGATATGACCTCCTCCGTCGAAAGTCCCCAGGAAGGGCTTGGACTCATAGAAGGCCTCCCCCTCCACGGTATAGTCATCGTAGAAACCGATGGGAGCGAAATTACGACCTTCAAAGTCGAGGTCTGCGGTCAGCAGGAAGGTCTTCCCCTCATAAGTCTCACCGGCGAGCACGGATTCACTCAGAGCTGCGAGATGCTGCTCATTTTCGATCAGATAAGGATTCTCGGCAGAGCCATCCCCGGAGGTCCAGGGGGCGGAGGTTCCATCCCATGCGGCTGAGGCCGTCACGGCGCCCGCTGCCAGAGCGAGCATTGTCAGGTAGATTTGTTTCATATATTACGGTTGGATAGGTTATGACCATTTGGATTGGTCAGGATACAAAGTTAACCATTTATTTTCAATCCACCTTAGCTTTGCACCTCTTTTTATTGACAATCCTCAAAGAGGGACGTGGCAATATAACGGTGTGGCAGAGCGTTATGTAAGGGATGAAGACCATGCTCGCGAATATCAGGCGCTCCCTGCGCTCATCACGTATCTCCCCGGCCGGACGACGCGCACCCTCGCTGTGTGTCCCCCTCCTCTGCGCGCTCCTCTGCATCCTCATGGGAGCCTGCAGTACCAAGAAGAACACCCCGGTCTCGCGCCAGTGGCAGGCCTTCAACACCCGCTACAACGTCTACTTCAACGGTATCGAG
>CAMWHX010000126.1 GCA_947174155.1 uncultured Porphyromonadaceae bacterium | reverse complement strand
TGACGATAACCCTTCGACAAAATAACTTATGCACCGACTTTTAGGCTTGTGCCCAAAATAGACCTGTTACTAACAAAATCGGGCGTTGCCGGAAATTGGCAACGCCCGATTTTGTTAGTAACGATTGGGGATTTCGGGTTCAGCCGACGGAGGCGCCGGGACGAACTTCGCCGTGAGGGCCGATGACCACGAGGCGGCCGTCGGCGTCCTGTGCGCTCAGGATCATACCTTCCGACACTACTCCTTTGAGCTTGCGGGGCTCGAAGTTGGCTATGTAACAGACCTCCTTGCCTACGAGGTCTTCGGGCTTGTAAAACTTTGCTATGCCGCTGACTATGGTGCGACCACCCTTGCCGTCGTCGATGCGGAACTTCAACAGCTTGTCGGCCTTGGGGACCTTCTCACATTCAAGCACCTTACCGACGCGGATGTCCAGTTTCTCGAATGTCGGAAAATCTACCGTCTCCTTGACCGGAGCGGGCTGCCAGGCGGCCAGCATATTCTCCTCCTTGGCCTTGAGCAACTTCGCTACCTGGGCCTCAACGACACTGTCTTCGATCTTCTCAAACAGCAACTCGGGCTCGCCGATCTTCGCACCGGCAGGGACGAGGTCGAAACATCCCAGCATATCCCAGGTAATCTTGTCGCCACCGAGCATCTTGACCAGTCTTGCCGACATGAAGGGGAGGAAGGGTTCGAAGGCTATTGAGAGGTTTGCACACATCTGGATGGCGAGGTTAAGCACCGTGGCGGTTCGCGCCATGTCGGTCTTGGCAGTCTTCCAGGGTTCGGTCTCCTGGAGGTACTTATTGCCCGCACGCGCCATATCCATAGCCAGACGCACGGCCTCGCGGAAGTGGAACGTATCCAGGGCTTCCGTCATCTCCACCTTCAGTCGTCCGACCTCGGCGATGAGATCGCGGTCCACGTCCGTCAGCTCACCGGCAGCGGGCACGACACCGTCGAAATACTTGTGTGTGAGCACCACGGCACGGTTGATGAAGTTACCCAGTATCGCCACAAGTTCGGAGTTGTTGTGAGCCTGGAAATCCTTCCAGGTGAAGTTGTTGTCACGGGTCTCGGGAGCGTTGGCGGTCAGCACGTAGCGGAGCACGTCCTGCTTACCGGGGAGTTCACGCAGGTATTCGTGGAGCCATACTGCCCAATTGCGCGAGGTCGAGATCTTGTCATCCTCCAGGTTGAGGAATTCATTGGCCGGCACATTGTCAGGGAGATTGTAGCTTCCGTCGGCCATCAGCATCGAGGGGAAGACGATGCAGTGGAAGACGATATTGTCCTTACCGATGAAGTGGAGCATACGGGTCTCGGGATCCTTCCACCATTTCTCCCAACCCTCGCCTATGCAGTCGATAGTGTTGGAGATATAGCCGATGGGGGCATCAAACCAGACATAGAGCACCTTACCCTCGGCACCCTCCACGGGCACGGGGATACCCCAGTCGAGGTCACGGCTCACGGCGCGGGGCTGCAGTCCCATGTCGAGCCAGGATTTACACTGTCCGTAGACATTGGTCTTCCACTCCTTGTGATCCTCCAGTATCCACTCGCGCAGGCGCGGCTCCCACTTGTCAAGGGGGAGGAACCAGTGGGAAGTCTCCTTGAGCACGGGGACATTGCCTGTGATGGCTGAGCGGGGATTGATAAGGTCAGTGGCGTTGAGCGACGTGCCGCAGCTCTCACACTGGTCACCGTAGGCATGCTCATTGCCGCAGTGAGGACAGGTGCCCGTCACGTAGCGGTCTGCC
This sequence comes from uncultured Porphyromonadaceae bacterium, assembly GCA_947174155.1. The sequence continues at coordinate 2,157 of CAMWHX010000126.1, read as the reverse complement.
AGAAACTGATTGGCCTCTTCGTCGTAGAGCTGCATCGATGTTTTCTCGACAAACTCCCCCTTGTCATAAAGCTTGCGAAAGAAATCCGAAGCCGTGCGACGATGGGTCTCGGAGGTAGTGCGACCATAGTAGTCGAAAGAGATACCCAATTCCTCGAAGGAGTCCTTGATAATCTTATGATAACGGTCTACCACATCCTGTGGAGTGATACCCTCCTTCTTGGCTTTGATGGTGATGGGGACTCCGTGTTCATCGGAGCCACCTATGAGAAGCACCTCCTCACCCTTCAGGCGCAGGTAGCGTGCATAGATATCGGCAGGCACATATACGCCGGCCAGGTGTCCGATATGCACCGGACCGTTGGCATACGGTAGCGCTGTCGTGATTAGAGTGCGTTTGAAGTTTTTGTCCATATACTGTAGAAACGTTTTTGGGTCTATATTTGTATATCCCACCTACGGAAGAGGGAGTTCCCCCCGTGGGAAAGCATCGATCATCGAGCCGGGAGTGGCATTGATGATACGGGCCCCGAGCGAATCGGCGAAGTCTGCTATGTCAAAATAGCTGCGGAAGGCTACTGTCAGTGATCCGAGTATGTCATGAAGATGATATCCGGCATACTCGGAGGCCACACGGTCAAGCTCCGACTTGGAGTCCTTGTAGAAATGCGGTTGGACCGACACCACACGATTTTGGTCATCGACCCACAGGGACTGCGTCCATGTATGATCGGCTCCGACGGCATATATCTCGCGGTATCCCTCACGCAGGGCAAGCATAAGGGCGACAATCAGCACATTGCGCGGGCGCGGCATCGCCAGTCCGTGACGGAAGAGATAGCGGCACACACCCCTCACCCCCTCGGCGGGTGTGAGGTTATACCACTTCACGCGCACCCCGGCGCGTCGTATCGCCTCGCCGTAACGACTCTCGAACTCCCTGCGCCGGGCGGCAGGGACATAGAGGGTCATGGGCCAGTCCACACCTTCCAATGCCTCCCACAGACGGGCTACGTTAGGATCCCGGTCTGCTCCCGTGAAGAAATGCGGGTCAGCCAATACGTAGCGATCCGGCCTGAGCTGACGGAACTCCGGGGCATTGGCAGCGAAGTTGACGGCCATCAGGTCGCATCCTTTCAGGCGATCGCGCCGGGTGTCGAGCACAGTCCGCAACGACGGACCGTTGCCCATCACCACGAGAGGACGCTCCGGGCGACTGTCGGGAAGGGAAGCCCGGCGCGACCGGATAAGGCACTTGCCCAGAGTGGCGACTGTGGCTCCCACGCGTCCCAACGCCTGTAACGACTTCTCCAGAGTGCTCATTTATTCGTCTGATTCCTGCGCTCCCGTCGCGGTTTTATATAGTCATTGTGTATCTTTATAGAAAACACTATGACGCTGCAGGTTGTGGTGATGAGATTGGTGATCACGAGGGGCCAGTTGTGGAGCATGAAACCCTGGATAACGAAGAAGAATCCGCCAAGAGCCATGAGCAGGAATGTCGGTATGGCTATACCCTCGGTGTCGCGCGTGCGGATGGTGTAGATAGCTTGCGGGAGATAGCCGAGCACCATACACACGGCGGCGGCAATCCCCACGATAGATACCAGATAGTCCATGAAGGTTTTAGAAAACTCGCTTGCTGACCTTGTTGCCCTGCTTCACGATATAGAGTCCCTGCTGCGGATCGGCGACCTTCATACCCTGAAGGTTATAGTATTCGGCCACACCACTCTCGCTACCGACAGTCTCGACACCGGTAAACTTATCGTCAAACATTATGGTGAGACTGAACTCCGTACCATAAAGAGTTTCAGCAGCTCCATCATCCGCATCCCCATCGGCAGCCTTCATATTTAGCTGCATGGTCACCGGATTAGTAAGCTTGGACATGTCGTAGTTAAGGTCTAAATTCCATTCGAAAGTATCCTCACCGGCGGGGGGAATATTTACGAAAGTAGAACCAACTATGGTCTCATAAAAACTACCAAGACATTGTGCATTATCTCTATATGCTCCACTGAAGCAAATCTGGGCTCTACAGTCTTCTTCACTCCAAAGCAGAGACTTGGTAGCCGGATTTACATATACCGCCTCCCCAAAGATAGGACGGAACTCGGATTGTAAATTTACCACTTTGATATGGGCGACCCAGGTT
>CAMWHX010000125.1 GCA_947174155.1 uncultured Porphyromonadaceae bacterium | reverse complement strand
CCATCCGCCCTTCCTCTACGTCTCGTGGGCTCGGAGATGTGTAAATGATACAGTCCCTATATTCATGCCCTCGTCGGCGCCGACCTGCTTCAAAAACTCAAAGGTGAGATGCGCGACCGGAGACTGACCCACGTGGGAGCGGGGTTGATAAGTGAGATGATACCTCAACTGAGAGATGTCATAAAGCCACTCGGACGAGACACGAAGCCCGAGGAGGTGGTCGATTATCTCGACTCGGTGATGGCAGCCGTCGACGGTGCGCTTGGAAACCGGGAGGGGGGACTTGTTAAGTCTCGTCTTGACAGGGCGCATATAGCAGCCTATCGAGATGCCCTGCGCAGGTTGAGCGACAGCATTGCCGAGCACGGCGTGACGATGCACTTCTCCGGACTCTTTTCACTCGCTGACCGTCTGTTAGCGGGTGAGCAGGTGACCTTCGAGGGTGAACCCTTGGAGGGTCTTCAAGTCATGGGTATGCTGGAAACACGCGCCATAGACTTCGACCGCCTGATCATACCTTCGCTCAACGAGCGTATTATGCCGATGAAGTCGCGCCCCAGGACCTTCATCCCCGACTCCCTGCGTGTGGCCTTCGGGATGCCCCCGGCCAACTTCCGGGAGTCACTCTTCGCTTACTATTTCTATCGTATGATCTCGCGAGCCGACGAGGTGGTGATGCTCTACGACGCCCGGAGCGGGGGTGGGATGAGGAGCGGCGACGTGTCGCGCTATCTGCTGCAACTCAAACACCTGTATGCCCCCGAGACCCTGGTGTGGGAGGATCGCCGTTTTCAACTCTCCGCACCGGGAGGTGTCCCTCAGCCTGTCGAGAAGACAGAGCGAGTGATGGAGTTGCTGCGGGAGTTTACGCTGGGGGGAGACGAGGGGAGAAATCTTTCAGCCTCGGCACTACGTAAATATATGGATTGCCCGGTGAAGTTCTACTATGAGGTCGTGGTCGGTCTGAGGGCCGACAATCCCCCCTCGCGCCATATCGACAGTATAGTGCAGGGAAACATCATCCACGATGTGATGATGCGTGTGTATCTATCCGATGGTGAGGAGCGGAAGTGGCTCGATACCCCCCGCCGGGTGACTCCAAAGAGTATACTCTCGATACTGAATGATGGCGAGGGACTTGACCGGCTGGTGCGACGTGCCATCAACCGCGAACACTTCCGGCGCCCTGATGAGCGCCTTGATGATCCCCTGGAGGGTGAGTCGGCGATGGTCGCTGTGGGTCTGCGCAAGCTGGTGGAGAGGGTGCTTCGTCATGATCTGTCGCTTGCACCCTTCGAAATGTATGGCACGGAGGTGAGCGGACTGACACGCCTGCAGGTCGAGGGACTTCCTGCTGTCAACATCAAGTATGCCATAGACCGTATTGACAGTGTCGGTGGTATCAGGATAGTGGACTATAAGACCGGGAGAACCCACCTCGTGGCGGAGGATATGGAGGGTGTGATGAGTGATGATTACCGCGGTAAGCATATTTTCCAGCTGATGTTGTATGCCGGGCTTCTCGAAGAGCGCCTGCACGATGAGCGGACTTCGCGAGGTATCAGGATGGAGATTTACGAGCCGTCGCGACTCCCTTCCTCCACTCCCGCCGTGCCGGTCGTGGGGGGAGACAAAGTGCTTTCCCATATACAGCCGCTCCCGGCACTGAAACCTGATGAAGGGGTTGACCGGGAGGCAGAAGAAGGGAGACCCTCCATGACTACTTATAATGATGACTTCAGATTTAGGGTCGAGGATATGCTGCGCGAGATTTTCGATCCGGAGACACCCTTCACCCCCTGCGAAGGAGAAGGCGCCTGCCGGAACTGCAATCTCGCTTCCCTCTGCAAACGTTAAGTCCCACATGCACCCTGCATGCGTCAGGGCTCTATCTTCAGTTGGCAGAGAGCCCCTTCGTCTCCCTATCTCTTGAGAATCGTAGCCGAGCCCACGGTCTCCCCCTCTTTTGTGAGGGTCAGGAGATAGGGTCCGGGGGACACTTCGGGATAGATCAGCAGCACATCTCCCGGAGAGGCATTGAAGACGTTGGAGAGCAGAGTGCGACCCGACATATCAAGCAGCGAGAGGGTATAGGTCCCCTCATCCTCGACACGCACCCCTGTTGATGAATCAAAGATAGTATTGACAGGCTTGAACTTCCGTTGGGTAGTCTCTATGATGCCGATACCTGATCCGTCGTGGCGGATCACCATGTCGTAGACGGAGGTACCGCAGGAGTTGGACAGTTCAAGGATTATAGGGTATTCCCGCACATTATCATCACCGCTTCCTCCGTCGTACCGGATTCTTGCTTCTCCCCCCTCTGCGGCCACAGTGTGTGAAACCGATATCGCACCCGGTGTGTGCCAGCGGGCAGTATGTAAATCTGTGAATCGATTGCCCGGAGCGTCGGGAGAGCCGGCGGCAAACAGGGGTGGGATGAAACGGGGGATTCCCTGTCCTTCGGTCTCAGTATCCTCATAACCGATGAGTCCGAAAGAGGGAGCCGAACCGGATGAGGAGGAGAGATGCCAGCTGTTGTCATCCGCCGGATCCTCTTCAAAATCGAAGATTATCTCCTCTCCGGCGGGTGTAATCGGAATTATCCTTAAATCATCAATGATACCGCCGACAGGATTCTTCCTGTGGATATATCCTCCGATTTCAAACATCATCCCTCGTGACCATCCGCTCCATCCTCCGTGAGGGAGCAGACCCTCGGGATGCAGTGAGGAGACTGTGATATCATCTCCGTCTAACACCAGTCGCGGCGTGAGTGTATTGTCGATATCTGAATAATGGAATTCATAGCGGAGAGTATGCCATTGTCCCGGTGTCAGCCTGAACCCTCCGGTGCTGAAGGTGAAGGGAGTTCCGTCGATGTCACGTATGGCAAACTCCTCCGTCGTACCGTCGGGATTGAGGGTGTGATAAAACCACCCGTAATTGTTTTCGGGCCATGAACCTCTTTTATCGCGGATACTCACCAGATGTGACGGTGGATTTCCGTCGTTGGCAGGACGGATACTGAACTCCACTGCAAATGAATCGCCGGGATATATTCCGGCCCCGGATAGGGGGAATCCGGCAGAATTTTTATCAAGATTCAGACCGCGAGATGCCGGAGAGGGGAATTCCTTAAGAATATAGCTTATATTTATCTCATTGTCTTCGGTGGAGAATGCCGGAATTGATGAGAAGTCCGTCACCTCCTCTCCTCCCGTTGAGAGAATTGCCAATTCCGGCGGTTCCTGACCGGCAGGGACCGGAGTGACCTCCTCCGGTGGGAGAGACACATAAACTTCAGAAATATCCATAGGATCACTCCATGTAATTTCGCTCTCACTGCTGCGGTCGAGAGATAGCGCGGAGACCCCTATACGGATTTGTGAATCCTCGGATCCGGAAAACGGGATATCGCATGGAAGAGCAGCCCACGATGTAGTGAGGCCCATAAGTATCGGTTTTTCATCATCGGCCCTGGAGTAAATCTTGAAAAGTGATGTGTTGACATCCTCATTGAGGCAGCGCGCGGAATGATTCTCCTGAGGCATGGAGAAGATAACTTTTGCATCCGCACCATCACGGTCGGCATACATCAGCCGGGCACTTTCTATGATCGGAGAATCGGGGGTGACAGTCTCTGAGTGGCGACGAATCTCAAGAGTACCGAGGCGGATATCAAGATCGCAGGTATCGAAAAATTCCAGACCCAGTACCGCGACCTCACTCCCCGGGGGTATGATGATATCCTCTCCGACAGTAAAAGTTTTTTCCTGCCATAATCCCAGTTGGACGGGAGTTTCAGAGAGTAGGGGAAGGGTGGACTTGACCGGAGTTTCCTCGGTGTCCTTGAGACTCATGGCAAGAGAGAGCGCGCCAGTGCCGTTAAGGCGTTTGAAGCGAACGGTAATCCGGTCACCGTCACGG
>CAMWHX010000124.1 GCA_947174155.1 uncultured Porphyromonadaceae bacterium | reverse complement strand
GTGTTGCCAGAATGGCGGGAACAAGCATTGAGACAGGAGGCTTCGAGAGATCTTACGGCTCAAACATGCTTTCCGCGGGGGGTGGGGCCGGGAATGCGTTGCGCACTATGTGGGGGGATCCCTGAGGATGAAGTGCATCGTGTATGAAGGAGTCTTTATTCTTCTCCGCTTCTGCGGTGGGCTGAGCTCCCTTGGCATAGGGGGAGTCTTCCGGTTCTATACCGGCAAGATGCTGACGGTAGTAGCGACACACGTCAGCTACCACCTCAGCCTTGCGCCAGTCGGTCATCCCCTTGCACCACACATAGGTATCGGGCGTCACACCGGCCTCCGGGAGCTGCCACAGTTCCCAGGGACCGGTGCGCTGACCATCGATCATTGCGAAATATTTCATCGGCTGTATAAGGATGCGATTGACATACCGCTGGACACGATCCAGATGTTGAGCAGTATTCCGACACCTGCGAGTATCAGGGAAATGATGGTCATCGTCTTGGCCGAGGCGTTATAGGAGTCTCCGGCAGCATCGTCACCCATCTCGTAGGCACGATTGGCTGATGAAGCCTTGGATATGGCTATGGCTCCGAATATAAGCCCTATGCAAGAGAAGAGACCTCCGGCTATAGTCCCGATTATGGCCCAGGTCATCCAGTTGTAGTGACGGGGACCAAAGTTGTTGACCTGCTGATTGCCGTAGCCGTAACCGGGTTGGTTGGGTCCGTAATTGTTCCGGTTATAGGCGTAGTTGGGGTTGGTATCCTTGATACCGTTGGAGGCCGGTCGGTCGTGGCGCGGAGTCCCGTCAGAATTATAGTAGGGGTTTGACGGAGCTTGTCCGGGAGCGGTGCCCGTCAGGTGCATCATGACGTCCGGACGCGTGGAGGCGGGTTGCCAGTCTACCATATCCTTGCTCCATACGGGGGTATCCGGACGCACACCATAAGCGGAGAGCTGATCAGCGGCCATGGGGCCGATGCGGGTATTGCCGATCATGGCATAATATTGGGTTGCCGGGTGAGCAAACGTCGGTTCGGGGGGCATTTCGGCATAAGTGCCGAAGGCTGATTCCTCCGGTTCGGCGGGGGAGGAGAGGAGATGTGACAGTTCCGGCAGAGTCGATGCGGCTTGCCAGTCGGTGAGACCGGGACGCCAGACCAGAGAGTCGGGTGTCAACCCCTCATAGGGCAACTGATCTGCATTAAAGGGACCGAAGCGCTCCCCATCGCGTATAATATAATATTCCTGCATAGTATTTTTTGAAATATTTTATCAATGAAGCCGCTTAATGAAAGCGCTTGATTTTTTCACATATCCATTCAGACAGTATCCTCTCTTTTGAGTCGAAAGATGCTCCGATCAGGGTAATATCTTTTTCTGAGGCTTGATACGGAAGAACGTATTTACGGTCTCGTATCTGCTCAAGTGCCACTGTTGCCGGGGAATTAGTCTTAAACTCCATGATATACATATCAGAAGGTGTCTCCACTGTAAGGTCAATTCTTCCGGTGGAGGTACGAATCTCTGTGCGCGTAAGAAATCCCAATAAGGAAAACACAAGATAGATGATTGCTTCAAAACGGGCTTCCACTGAGCCCTCTTTCGAAGTGTATGGTACGGAAGCGGTAATGGCTGCCAATCTTGTCATGAATGCCTCAACATCTCCTTTTAGGATATCTTCTGAAAATTCCAGAATATTGAAGTCTGAGTTATCTCCCAGTCGGTTGGTATAAAGGGGGAGGAGCACCATCATGAAAGCCTCCTTGACCTCCTCATTAGGATAACCGAGACGCAGAGCTTGAAGGCGTGGTTCTGTCCCCTTTATAGTCAGATATCCTGCCTGATACAGGAGGGGGATTGGATTGGTTGTGTTTAATCCTGTCGAAGTGAGGACTCTTTCCTGTATCATGCAGTCTTCCAGCTTTGGAAGAGACATATTTTGCGTACGGATTAATTTGGCGATGTAAGTCGGTGTGCCAGTCTGAGACCAGTAGCTGTCAAACCGCATATCTGCAAATACAGTGATCAGACTGTACGGATTGTAGATGTCGGGAGACTGCACGGCGAAATGATAACCGTCATATCGTTTGCGTAACTGCTCCCGTGTTTCTTCGAGAGTTAGACCGGTTTCCCGAGCCAGCTCGCGTATGCCTGATTGAAAGTATTTGTCAAGCTCCTCATTAGTGATGCCACATATAGTGGAAAACTGTCTTGAAAAGGAGATATCGCGCAGGTTGTTGGTGTCAGAGAAAACAGAGAGTTTACTGAATCTCGCCACTCCGGTGATGAGTGTAAAGCGTATATAGCGATCCTGAGTTTTTAGATTGGAATATACAGCTCGTAGAAGCTGACGGAAGGTCTCAGCCAAAGACTCATTTTCCAGGGCCTGTATCAGCGGCTTGTCATATTCATCAATAAGTATGACTACCGGTTGTCCGGTCGCTTCATAGGCCTTGCGTATCACTGCACCGAAACGTAACGAAAGGTCCGATCCGGAGAAGTCCGTGCCATACAATGCTTCCCATCCCTTCAGATGCTCCTCAATCACAGTCCGCAGGCTTGATTCATCCTTATATTCGCCTGAGTTCATATCAAGGTGAAGTACCGGATGAGGTGTCCAGTCGGTGACCATGGAATCTATGGCAAGGCCTTTGAAAAGTTCGCGTCTTCCCTCAAAAAAAGCTTGGATTGTCGATATCAACAGACTCTTGCCGAAGCGTCGAGGTCTTGACAGAAAAGCATACTGAGGCTGACGGATAAGTTGGAAAATAATATCCGTCTTGTCGACGTAGAGAAAACCGTTTTCCCGGAGTTTCCGGAAATCCTGAATCCCTACGGGATACGATATAGTCTCACTTTTCTGCTTCATGTCGCAAAGTTAGCAAAAATCAGTGAGAAAGCCAAAAATCATTTTGCTGTGATTTTCAGGGTGCGGTTTCCTCCATGGCAGATGATCAGACCGCCGGCGGGGCGCGGGATTCGGTTGAGGCCGGGGGTAATACTGTACTTGCCGAGCAGCTGACCGTCGGGGCGGCAGAGGGTGAGGTGCGTCGGGGCGTACGCTTCGATAGTGAGGGTGGCAGAATCTACGCTCCGTAGGCGCCATGTCTCGTCAGCGGCTGAGACATAATCTACCGAGGAGACCTCGGGGTGCAGGTCTTCAGCGCCGGCAATCTCCGTGGAGGACTCACCGAGCCAGCCGAGCATCTGATTGACGGCCGTATGCACGCGTATGAAGTCTGCGTGAGTCAGCCGCACGGGATTTCCCTCGCTGTCAATGGCGTTGTCGAGGTCGAAGGCATCCATTGTGGTGTTGGGGCGATTGTCGGCGTATCCCCAGGCATATGGGATGATATCGTAATTAGTCCCTTTGCCGTTGCGGTCGATGCCGTTAGGGGCGAGGCGCGTACCCGTGAAAGTCAGAGTCTCACATCCGGAGTCGAGCCATTGAGGCCAGTAAGGGGCATCGTGGGCGTCTGTGGTATACAGCCAGCCGGACGTGCCGTCGGAAGCGTCCCAGGCACAGTATTGCGCATCGGTGATAAACTTATGGTCTGCGTCCAAGATGGGTGTGTGGTCAGCGGCGGGACGATGATAGGTGATACGATATCCGTAGACAGTAGATGCGCTCTTGGCCTCGGAGCCGCGCAACTCATACCAGGGATCATCCGGTATACCATTGCCGTTGATATCTACCGACACTGAAACTATACCCGGTTCCGAGCCGTTGCTGATGGCGTTTCCGTAGATCTTGAAGTCGCCAGTCCCCTCGACATTGACTACAGGGTGGTCAAAGCTGAACACTATGTAGCCCCCGAAGGCTCCGAGCGAGACGAGTCCGGGTGCGGCCTCGCCACACAGCTGCTCCTCAGCTTTGAGAAGCATATCGGCATATGTGTCACCGGTTTCGTATTCAGGAGCACTGTTGATAAACTGACCCGGAGCGGGGCAATATTC
>CAMWHX010000123.1 GCA_947174155.1 uncultured Porphyromonadaceae bacterium | reverse complement strand
AGAATGCCGGCGGATAGATATATGTGTTACGCACCATGAACTCCTTGAGGATGTCGTTCTGGATAGTACCGGCCATCTCATCAAGCTTGGCACCCTGCTCCAGACCTGCATTGATATAGAAGGCGAGCACGGGAAGCACAGCGCCGTTCATGGTCATGGAGACAGACATCTTGTTCAAGGGTATGCCGTCGAAGAGCACCTTCATGTCTTCGAGCGAGCAGATAGACACACCGGCCTTACCCACGTCACCTACCACACGCTCATGGTCGGCGTCATAGCCGCGGTGAGTCGGAAGGTCGAATGCTACAGAAAGACCCTTCTGACCGGAAGCAAGGTTACGACGGTAGAAGGCGTTGGACTCGGCAGCTGTCGAGAAGCCGGCATACTGACGGATAGTCCAGGGGCGCATGGGATACATGCCGCTGTACGGACCACGCAGGAACGGGGGGAGACCGGCTACATAGTCGAGGTGCTCAAGACCCTCGAGGTCTTCCTTGGTATATACGGACTTGACGGGGATCAGCTCGGCCGTCATCCATTCCTCCCCTTTTTCCACTGCCTTGTGGGTTGCGGGAGCCACAACTTTTGTGATATCGATTTCTTTAAAGTTAGGTCTCATTGTCGGGGATTCTTATTTAAGGAGTTTCGCGTTGAAATCTACCAGGGTGTCAAGCACGTTGACACGCACGTGGATGAAGCTGTCGATTCCCTGGGCCTTGAGCTCGTCCATGCATGCGGGAGCACCGGCTACCACGAAGAGGGCACGGCCGTTGAGCTCCTTGAATGCCTCGGGAGCGAATGTGGCATACTCGTCGTCGCTCGAGCAGAGCACCACTACGTCGGCTCCTGCCTCTACGGCTGCATCCACACCCTCCTTGACGGTGTTGAATCCGATATTGTCGATGATCTCATATCCGGCGCAACCGAAGAAGTTGCCGGCAAACTGTGCGCGTGCCAGACGCATGGCGAGGTTGCCGATGGTCAGCATGAACACCTTGGGACGCTTGCCGCTGCGCTCGGTGTCGAGACGGAGTGTCTCAAACTGGCTGGCTGCACGATCGAAGTTGAGCATCTCGACTGCACCGTCGGCCACCTCAGTCTTGCAGCCACAGCCGCAACCCTCGGTCTTCTGGAGCTTGTCGAGAGCGAACTCGTTGATATTGGGATACTGGTTGGTACCCAAGAGGATTTCCTTGCGGCGAGCCACGTCGAGGTGACGCTTTACACCCGACTCGTTGACCTTGGCCTGGATCTCACCCTTGGCGAGAAGTGCCTCGAAACCACCCTTCTCCTCAACATCGTTGAAGAGCTTCCATGCCTGCTCGGCTATGGAGGCGGTCAGAGTCTCGATATAGTATGAGCCTCCTGCGGGGTCCACGACCTTATTAAGATGGGACTCGTCGCGAAGCAGGTGCTGCTGGTTGCGGGCGATACGCTCGCTGAACTCATCAGGATTCTTAAACTGCAGATCGAAGGGAAGAGTCTCGATCGAGTTGACACCTGCCAGGGCTGCAGACATGGTTTCGGTCATGGAACGCAACAGGTTCACATGAGCGTCATAGATAGTCTGGTTAAACTGGCTGGTGACAGCGTGTACCCACATCTTGCAGCAGTCATCCTCTGCGCCATATGCCTTCACGATCTCGGCCCAGAGCATACGGGCGGCGCGGAATTTGGCCAGCTCCATGAAATAATTGGAGGAGATACCCATGTTGAACTTGATGCGGCCGGCAACCTCACAGGGTGTCAGTCCGGCCTCGGTCATGAGGGTCATCCACTCAGCGCCCCATGCCAGTGCGTAGCCGAGTTCCTGAGTGATGTAGGCACCGGCGTTGTTGAGCATGAAGCTGTCGACTGCGAAGCAGCGCAGACCCTTGATCTCCTTTACAGTGTTGTAGACTGCCAGAGCAGTCTCCTTAATATCTTTGGGGAACGGCAGACCACGCTTCAGCAGACGCTTGAAGGGGTCGAAGTCGATAGCACCGCGGAACTCCTCTGCTGCACCGGCCTCCTTCACGATTGCCACGAGCTCGGCGGCCATAGCCTCAGCCTTGCCGGGGCAGCACGCCACGTTGACCTCAACCTTCTTCAGATCGATATCCTTGAGGATGATGCGCAGAGCGGAGGGCTCCATGTCACACATGCTGACGCCGAGAGACTCGACTCCTCGGTCGATGCTCAGACGGGCGTGTGCGTTGAGTTCTTCAGGGGTATTGCCGTTGATGGCCTGGCGGATAAGCCAGTCATTGTTGTCGCGGGTACCGCGCACGTAGGGAAATTCGCCGGGGAGAGAACCGATTGTGCTCAGGCCCTCGATGTCTTCCTTACGATAGAAGGGCTGAACGTTGAACCCTTCGTTGGTACGCCACACGAGCTTCTTGTCGTAATCGGCGCCCTTCAGGTCGGCATTGATTTTCGCCTTCCACTCTTCGGTGGTCACGGGCGGAAACATGTCAAACAGTTTTTCTTTGTTTTCTGCCATGATTTATAATAGCCGTATTTTAATGATGTAGATTAGATTTACAGGTCTATTCTATGGTATGATGTCAGGTCCGGCGAAAGCTCTCAGCTTACTGCCTGAGGCGTATGCTGGCTTGACGGTGCAAAGATAATGATTTTTCTTGACTTTGTGCGTTTTTACACCAATTTTTCGCATTTTTCACTATCCTCTCCCCTCTTCTCCACCCTTCAAACCATATCAAAACCCCGTCTTAACAGAAATAATGCCCTCCGGGTGACCAAAAATTTCTGTTAAGACGGGGTGTAATTCATTTTCTCATACTCCCTCACATTTTTTCACAATCCGTCGACGAGATGCTTATCCTCACATCTGACCACTCGCGCGGGAAACTGCTCGACGAGTTGCAGGTTGTGGGTAGCCATCAGGACGCTGTGGCCGTTGCGCGAGAGTTCATGAAGCAGGCTGACGATATGCTCCCCGGTGACGGGGTCCAGGTTTCCGGTCGGCTCGTCGGCCAGTATCAGCTCGGGGCGGTTTAGCAATGCGCGCGCTATGACGATACGCTGCTGCTCACCTCCTGAAAGCTCATGGGGCATCTTGTAGCTCTTATTGGCCATACCGACATCTGTCAGCACGTCCTCTATTCGGGACCGTATATCCCCTTTGGCACGCCATCCTGTGGCACGCAACACAAATTCAAGATTTGCGTGCACGCTTCTGTCTTGAAGCAACTGGAAATCCTGGAAGACGATACCGATGCGGCGGCGCAGATACGGCACCTTTCGCCTCTTGATGGTCAGCAGATCGAAATCCATCACCTCGGCCTCTCTCCCTCCCGCGATGGGGACGTCGGCATACATCGTCTTCATCAGCGAACTCTTGCCGCTGCCCACGCGCCCCACAAGATAGCAGAACTCTCCGCGCAGCAGGTCAAAGTCCACATCCTTGAGCACCAGTCTGTCGGCACGCTCGACCTCTACCCCTCTGTATCGTATGACGCGCCCCTTTTCAGAAGCGCCGCTGTTGGCTTTCTCTTCCATATCGTATATCTGCTTAGTAAAATACGGTGGTCCATGTAAACACACTTTGCCGCCTCAACGACCGAATCATTCAGACCCGGAAACCGTTGACGCGGCAAAGTTAACTATTTGTTTTGATAATTTCGCGCTTTACAGGGATGATAGTGCATTTTTTTGCATTATCTTATCCCCCTGTGCTCTCAAGCGTATCAGGCGAGCGCTCCGTGCAGACACATATCCGTGATCCAGATCCAGAGGGGACAGAATCCCATGAAGAGGATTACGCTCAGCGTCAGCGAGGATGTGCCGGTGGCTACATAGGTATTGTATTCGTCGGCTATAATGATACCCGAGAAGGCCGGGGGGAGACAGCCTGCCACGACGAGCATCTTCAAGTTCAGGGGATCCATCTTGAAGAGGATACCGACCAGAAGCAGGGCGGCGGGCATGACGACCATCTTCAGGATCGAACCCAGAATAGCCTGCCAGTTGAGCACCACCTTGACTGAGGAGAGGGTTACACCGGCTGCGAAGACGGCTACAGAAGCGTTGGCCTTGGCGATAAGGTTAAAG